>JAAZKM010000148.1 GCA_012799835.1 Candidatus Methanofastidiosia archaeon | reverse complement strand
GTATTAGATAAAAAAGAGAAGAGAGAATTTCTAAAGAAAGGTTGGTAATTGAAGGAAGCGTATGATGCATAACAGATAAATTTTTCTTAATTCTCAAATTATTTAAGTCTGTTCATGAAGAAAAATTAGTTTAGAAAGTACATAGTCAAATAAATATACTTCCAAATTATAGAAGCTGCTTTATTGCTAACTCAAAAAACTATTAACTGACTTTAATGTAAAAAAGACAGGACTAAAGAAGATTTATTGAAGGCAAGTTTCGTATCGCTCAAGATAGATGCTGCAGATAAATGAACGTTGCCTTACCCTGTGTTGCGGAGATAAAATTGCTATTTAAATCCTCAATGTTAGCATAAGTAATTATTCATTTCTGTCATTACATAAATTTGAAAGTAATGCCGAAAAATGTTGAATTTATTTGTTCCACCGCATATAATAAGAATTGGTATTTTATGTTTCACAAGGTATTCATAATTGAACTGCATAGTGGCAAAACATACCGCTGGAAAACGAAACAAATCTCACGCAGTGTTCAGAGCCAATGCGAGCAAGGCCGGATAAAGGGCATATTCCGCTTTAGCTGTACTAGCGTTCATTAATGAAACAACAGGTGTATTCAGATTAGTTAAACTACCAACTGTGAAAGACTTTAATATGGTGCATTATATATTGCAAGTAAGAAATCAGTAATAATGTGAGGGATATTATGGGAGACACAGTTAAATTAAATTATTTGAAGACTCGTGATGACCATCGCCCAGTCAAATTTTACATGCAGTCAGATAATTCTTTAAAACTTTGTGATGATAGTGAGGTATCATGGCTCTCAAAGGATAAAGAATTTGAATTAAAAGACTTGCGTACGCGTATTGAGCCATGGTTAACGTCTTTATTTCAATCTGAGCACCTCTCGGCTTTAGTTGGTTCTGGTTTAACACATGCTATACATAAAATTGCAACGGGTGAAAATGCTTCAGGTATGGATTTAAAACCTATATCAGTTTATAAGGAGAAACTCAATAAAGCAGCAATTCTTTCTGCTGAAAAGTCCGGTAGAAAAACTCCAAATGTTGAGGACCAAATCCGGGTTGCAAACGAATTATTATCTGGAATGGAGATTTTAGGTTATAAGAGGGCTGATAATTTACGTAAAGAAATAGAACAAATTATCGAAAAATTTTCTCACGCAATTTTAGAAAATGAACATAGAATAGTACACGCTGAACAGAATAAGTGTGAAGAAGCTTTTAATTATCTTACCAATTTTTTGATGAGTTTTGCCAGTCGAACAGGAACGCGGGATAGGCTAAATGTATTTACAACAAATTATGATCGCTTGATTGAGGCTGGAGCAGAGTTAGCAGGACTTTATTTGCTGGATCGCTTTGTAGGTACATTAACTCCCATTTTTCGTTCGTCGCGTCTTAATGTAGATATGCACTATAATCCCCCTGGAATTCGTGGAGAACCACGCTATCTAGAAGGAATAGTACGATTTACAAAATTGCATGGATCTTTGGATTGGATACAAGTAGGGGATTTTATCCGTCGTATTGGATTGCCTTTTGGCGCAAAAAGTATTGCTCCTTTTCTGGAAGTGTTAGGTATTAAGACAAGTGCACGTCAATTAATGATTTATCCGAATGCCGCAAAAGACCTTGAAACAGCAGGATTCCCATATGTAGAACTATTTCGCGATTTTGCGGCTGCAATTTGTCGTCCAAACGTAACTCTTGTAACTTATGGTTATAGTTTTGGAGATGAACATATTAATCGGGTTATACTTGATATGCTAACCATTCCCTCAACACATTTGGTGATAATATCTTATGATGATCCACTAGGAAGAATAATGGATATTTATAATAAAACAGGGAGAGCATCTCAAATAAGTTTACTTGTTGGTCCCGTTCTAGCAGATATACGAAACTTAACGGAATACTTCCTACCTAAATCGGCAATTGACAAAGCTACATTCCGAATGAGCGAATTATTACGGCGTCGTTTCGGGACAGAGGTTAATGCTATTCCTGATACTCCTAATGAGGAGGGTATATGATGAGCATTTCACCCATTGCATATATTGATTCTTTACGTATTGGAAGTGTAGATTTTGTTTCACCTGATGAAGTAAAAGTTTTATTAGACATTGAAGCTCCTGAATCAGTTGCCCTTAATGCTGGATATCCGCGTGCTTTCCCTCGTGTGAATGGATATGTATTGATTCCAAATGAGG
>JAAZKM010000147.1 GCA_012799835.1 Candidatus Methanofastidiosia archaeon | reverse complement strand
TCTAATTTTATACTTTTTTCTTTTAGTTTTACACTATCTGCTGCAATTTGTTATACTACCAAAGCTTTGTCTTTACCTTCTATGTAGCAAAACATAATGAATCCTAATAGATGAAAACATACCAAAATGCTTAAATTATACATATTATATCTTTTTTAGATGTTTTTATGGCTATAAAAAATCCTAAGACCTTGCGAGAAAAGACAAGGTATATCAGCTTTATAATCGAGGGAGGGAAAGACTTTAAAAGAGAAGACCTAGTTAAGGCTATCTGGAATTCAGCCATTGATTTTTTAGGAGAGTTTGGCGCTTCTGAAATAGGTCTTTGGGTAAAAGAATATGACGAAAATAGTAGATATGGCCTAATAGAAAGCAATATAAAATCATTGTACAAAGCTATATTTATACTATCGCTTACTAAATCTGTAGGTAAAGAAAAAGTTAATATATTACCCCTCTATGTATCAGGAACTATAAAGGGGTTAGAAAAAAAAATTAAGTCTAATGTTAATTAGTTTATGGAGGTAAATAGATGGCATTCGTTCCACCCGCATCTGGATATGACCGGGCAATTACCGTTTTTAGTCCAGATGGAAGTTTGTATCAGGTTCAATATGCTGGTGAGGCTGTAAGAAGGGGGGCCACAGCTATTGGTATAAAATGTAATGAAGGAGTCGTCCTTTGTGTAGATAAGAGAATCCCTTCGAGGCTTGTTGAACCCGAATCTTTTGAGAAAATATTTCAAATAGATGATCATCTTGCAGCAGCGACCTCAGGGATCATAGCAGATGCAAGAATACTTGTCGATAGGGCAAGGATCGAAGCACAAATTCACACATTAAGCTATGATGAAAAGATGTCAGTAATGATGTTAGCAAAGAAGATTGGAGATTTAAAGCAGATGCATACTCAATATGGAGGATTAAGACCGTTTGGTGCTTCTTTGATTCTTGCTGGCATTAACTCAGAAGGGCCTCAAATATTTGTCACTGAGCCTTCTGGAGCTTATCTTGAGTGGAAAGCTACCGCAATCGGAGCAGGAAGATCAGTCGCAATGGAGATATTTGAAAAAGAATATTCCCCTGAAATCTCAATTGAAGACGCAATTGTACTTGCTTTAAGGGCCATGAAAAAATCAATAGAGGGGGACTTAAGCAAGAGCAACGTTGAAATGGCTGTAATCAGTATGGAAGAAAAGAAGTTTAAGAAAATGAATGAAGAAAAATTAAACTTCTATATTGAGAAAGTTAAAGAGATTAAGGAAGAGGAGGATAAGGAGTAGATTGTTTGGTATCTCTAGACGATGCAGTTACTGCAAAAATCAAGTACCATGGGGAAAATTTTGAGATATTGGTGGATCCAAAAAAAGCCCAAGAATTTAAGGGAGGAGATGAGAATGATGATTTCCTTGCTGTTAATTTCATCTTTAAAGATGCTAACAAGGGAGATAAAGCATCCCCTGATTCTCTTAAAAAGGCATTTGGTACCGATAATGTAGCTGAAATTTCTAAAATTATCATTAAAAAAGGAGAAATACAACTTACTACTGAACAAAGAAGAGCAATGATGGAAAATAAAAGAGCTCAGATTGTATCGTATATTTCTAGGCATACAATAAATCCTCAGACTGGTCACCCACACCCACCACAAAGAATAGAAACAGCTCTGGAAGAGGCAAGAGTTTCAATAGATATGTACAAGAGAACTGAAGACCAGATTAAACAGATACTCCACTCTCTTGCCCCAATTCTACCAATCAAACTGGAAAATAGGAGAATTGGAGTTAAAGTGCCTGCTGAATATGTATCCAAAACAATGGGATTAGTAAAAACTCTTGGTACTATCACTAAAGAAGAATGGGGTAGAGACGGTTCTTGGATATTTATAATTGAAATACCTGCCGGATTACAAGATGATCTTTTCAGTAAACTAAATGGCGCCACAAAAGGAAACGTTGAAACAAAGATAATGGAAAAATGATGTGAGGAGACATTCTTGGAATTTTTAGTGAAAGATAGATCTATTGTTACGCCAGGTATGGCTATTGCAAAAGGGCCTTTTAGATATGAATATGGAGTCGATAAATTTGAGGATACAATAATATCCTCTGTTTTAGGGATAGTCTATATAGAAAATGATGGTATTAGAGTTGTTCCGCTTGAAGGAAAATATATGCCAAAAACAGGTGACGACGTTATTGGAACAATTGTAAGTATCAATCCATTAAGTTGGGATCTAGATATCAATGCCCCTTATTTGGCTAATCTCCATGTTCAAGATGCTTTGAGATATGTCAAAGATACATCAAATCTTGAAAGGATATTCAAGGTTGGGGATGTGATATATGCAAATATCAAAGATGTCGGAGAATCTTCAGACATAGTCCTACAGTCGAAAGAAAGGCCTTATGGTAAATTAAAATGGGGAAGGGTAGTAAAAATCCATGCTACAAGAGTTCCTCGAGTAATTGGCAAAAAAGGATCTATGATTAAATTGCTAAAACAGATGACTAGGTGTGAGATAATGGTTGGTCAGAATGGCAATATATGGATTAAAGGTGAGAGGCAAATGGAAGATATAGTTGAGAGAGCCATTCTTAAAATTGATAAAGAAGCCCATATACCGGGATTAACAGACAGAATAAAAAAATACTTGAAACAGAAATATCAATGTAATATTAGGTGTTATAAATGGAGAAAGACATAAAGTTCTTTACCAATGGCAAGAGAATTGATGGAAGAGCCATTGATGAGTTAAGAAACATAAAGATAGAAGTTGGAGTTTTTAAAAGAGCAGATGGCTCATCTTATATTGAATGGGGCGGAAATAAAATTTATTGTGCAGTTTATGGCCCAAGGGAAGCATATCCAAGATTTCTTCAAAAATCCGACAGGGCTATATTAAAATGTAGATATAACATGGCTTCATTTGCAGTAGAAGAGCGAAAAAGACCTGGCCCAAGTAGAAGGGGGGTGGAAATAGGTAAAGTAACGCAAGGCGCATTAGAACCTGCTTTAATATTAGAAAATTTTCCAAAATGCATGATTGAAGTAAACATTGAAGTAATACAGGCAGATGCTGGAACAAGATGCGCGGGGATTACTGCTGCATCAGTTGCACTTGCTAACGCAGGTATACCTATGAAAGAACTAGTACCAGCATGTGCTGCTGGAAAAGTTGAAGATAAGATAGTATTAGATCTCTGCAAAGAAGAAGATAACTATGGACAAGCCGATCTACCATTGGCACTTCTCCCAAGAAAAAATGAATTTAGTTTGCTGCAGATGGATGGAGATCTAACTGAGGATCAACTTGAAGAAGCAATTGAACTTGGCAAGAAGGGTTGTCTTCAAGTACATGAGATACAAAAAGAAGCTCTAAAGAAAAAATACATTACCGAGGATGTGTTTTAAATGAGTAGTGTTCTTTCAGATATTAAAAAAGATTACATAATTAGCCTCTTAAATAATGGTAAGCGTGACGATGGTAGAAATCTTAATGATATGAGAGATCTTAAGATAGAGCTTGGAATCGCAAACAAAGCCGAAGGTTCTTGTTATGTTCAGATAGGGGATACAAAGGTTATAGCTGGAGTAAAGTGTGAAACAGGGGCACCATTCCCAGACACACCAAATCAAGGAGTTTTCACTACTAATGCAGAATTGATTCCAATGGCATCACCTGACTTTGAAGCAGGTCCGCCAAGAGAAGACTCAATAGAACTTGCAAGAATTGTTGATAGAGGAATTAGGGAATCAGGCGCAATTGATTTTGAAAAATTAGTCATAAAAGAAGGGGAACTTGTAAGAGTCTTGTTTGTTGATATTCATGTAATGGACTACAATGGAAACTTATTTGATGCAGCAGGAATTGCATCAATTGGTGCCCTCTATAACACTAAGATGCCTGTTTTAGACGAAGAAGGGAATAAGACGGAAGAGTTAATGCAGTTGCCCATGAGAAAAATACCTATACCTTGCACATATGCAAAAATAGCAAATTCAATTTTATATGATCCTTCTATTGAAGAAGAAAGTGTGATGGACTCAAGGATTACAGTTACCACTGAAGATAATGGAAGAATCTCCGCTATGCAAAAGGGTGATGTAGGAAGCTTTAAAAAAGAGGAGATTTTAGATATCGTCAGACGATCTAAGATCCGAGGCGATGAAATAAGGTCCATTTTAAAGGAAAAATTCTCTGAAATGAGGTGATGTTCATGGCAGTTTCAAAAAAATCTAGTAGTGCAGGAAGATTCGGGGCAAGATATGGTAGAAAAATTAGAGTTAAAGTTTCTAACATTGAATCTCAGATGAAACAAAAACATAAATGCCCACAATGTGGAAGAAAGTCAGTGAAAAGAATTAGTACTGCAATATGGCAATGTACAAAATGTGAAACTACATTTGCTGGTGGCACATATCTTCCAGATACTCCTGTAGGAAAAGTTTCACAAAAAGCGTCTGGCAAAGTAGGAAGTGAATAGTTGTATAAATGTATTGAGTGTAAAAGAATACTAACCCCTACAGAATTTGACGATATAAGGGGAATTAAGTGCCCTTATTGTGGCAGTAGAATTTTTATCAAGATGAGGCCAGAAATAGCGAAGACAGTGCCAGCACGCTAATATGATACTTATTTCAACTTCTAGAAGGCCATCAACTAGGACTAGGTCTTTTGTTAAAGAGCTACTAGGGGTTATACCTCTTTCTTTTCAAGTTACAAGAGGTAAAAAATCCATTGAAGAACTGAAAGATGTTGCAATTCTTAAAGGTTGCAGAAGATTAATGATAGTTGAATCTAAAGATGGAAATCCTTCTACTCTTTCTTTCATGTACGTTGATAAAAATGACTGGAAATGGATCGGGATCGCTAATATTTCAGTCTCATTAAGAAGAGAACTTAAAATAAATATAAATATAAATTCATTTGATGAAGATTTGCCTCTGTCCATCAAGGGGAATAAGGATGAATCATTTGATTTTATTAAAGATATGTTTTTTTGTCAAAACTATGAAGGAGACGAAGAAGGCTCTGTTTTACTGTGGGATGGTATAGCAATTAACTTCATGAGAGAGGATATTTCTAACAATCCGATCGGACCTAAAATTAATGTATCAAAATGGATGCGCTTACCTTGATGTCAATACGTAAAAATAAATCTCGTGGAACTCGGGCGGAGTACGAAGTCAAGAAATTTCTTCTCGAAAATAACTATTTTGTATTTAGTAAAAGAGTTAGTCAGAGCGGGCCAGATATTATAGCAATAAAGGGAGAAAAAGCAATAATAATGGAAGTTAAGAACACTAAACTTTCAAACATTAAAATCAAAAGCACACAAATCAATTCTCTGTTAAAGACTGCATCTGAGATAACAAATAAAACTATTCTTTCACCTAAAACAATTCTCGCCATAAAATTTTCTTCGAAAGAAGCAGGGTGGGCCTTTATTTCAATTGAAAATCTAATTTTTGAGGATAAAATTATAAGAAAACAACAAGAAAATCTGTTAGAATTAAGCAAAGGCTTAAAAAGTTTTATTTAGCAGTTAAAGAAAAGAGAGGGTTAGATGGAAGAAGAAACGAATGTGTTTTACTCAAAAGGATCAAAAAAATTTAAACAAAAAATATACTCTAAAAAAACTAAAAAACTCAATATGGGAAGAGATTCAGATTTCAAATGGGATTTAAATCAAGTGTTGAACAAACTTCCTGAAGAAAAAGCGGGCCTGATCCGGGGTCCACTTTATGCAAAAGCTTCAAAAATAGGTTTTGATGAAGCTAAAAAATTCCTTAAGGATAAAGAGGAAGAAGGCATAATAGATAAAGAAATCGCATTGGATATTTTAAGGGTCCTTTCTAAATATTCAAAATTTAGATGAGCCTTCTTAATTATCTTTCTTATTTATTCTAATCTTAAGTAATAAATTTATATCTCAATTTCTTAATATAAAATAGATTATGTCATATAACTCAAAAAAAGACTATTATGAAGAGATAGGGGGTATTTCACCTTCATCTTCTATAAAAGAAATAAAGAAGGCTTATCGGAAAAAAGCTCTAGAATATCATCCAGATAAGAATCCTGGAAAAGAAGAATGGGCTAAGAATAAATTTCTTGAGCTTAAAAATATTTATGAAACACTAACTGACATAGAACAAAAAACAAAATATGATGTTGAACGAGAGAGGTATCTGTCCTCCTTAAATGCCACTAATCATGAGGGTGCCTCAGGATGGACATATACTACAAATCAAAATAACATTCCTGTAAATTTTGATCCAATTCCTAGAACTTTTGTTAAAAGTAAACCATATGCGGCATATGATTATGCAAAGAATCCGAAACAGACTATCATTAGAATGATTATTTATACTCTTATGTTCACAATGGTATTAATAACTATATATATGCTTTCATTGATTAGCCAATAAGACTTTTCTTTTCAATATACTTTTCAACCATTTTTGAGTTTAGGTGCGTAAGTTTCAATTTAATCAGTGTTTTTTCAGCGGCAATTCTCTTTAAGATATCTATTGTCTTTGGATCTTGGGATATTTTCCCAAGGCTTGAAATAAATTTTTGTGAATTAAGTTTTGTTAGTGTAATAGCAATGTCTTCTTCTTTAAATCTACTTTTCTTTGGTATTATATCCTCAACAATAATATCAAGAGATTTCATATCAAATCTATCTGACAGGTAATCATATATTTTATTGTTAAATGACTCTCTTATTGAGAGGAGAAGCATTGCTATGTCAAGATCATCTGTTAGATATTCAACCTCCATTCGCTTGACACATTTCCATCCTCTATAGTTTCCAAGAAAATGAACCATTTGTTTATTAACTTCAGTTTCATTTCCCTTATCTTCTATAGGCCTCTGGCCTAAATAACTATCAAGTGCCTTAGGTGTAAGTCTTTCTACCCCAAGCTTTTCCAATACCATTTCTGTAAGTAATCCTTTCGCAATATCTTTTGCTTCCTTTATTTCTGCAATTTTTGATAGTTTTTTGGTTGTTGTGGGTGATTTTACTTTGAAGAGTGAGCCAGAGATCGTCTTTTCATCTCTAATTATTGAGTCAACGATTTCCCTAATATATCCTATGTCAAACTCTTGGCCTAAATATTCATATATCTTTTTATTAAATGATTCTCTTATTGAAAGCAATAATCGCGCAATATCAAGTTTTTCTTTTCCTTCGAGAGATTCAAAACCAATATAGCATTTCCATCCTTTGTAATTGCTGATAAACTCAACTTTTTCAGGTAGAGGCATCTCATCACCTACTTTAATTTTATCAGAAAGTTTAAAGCCTTAACTGAACAATCAGCTAACAACAAATATAAAAACTAGCCCATCAATCCTAATAAGTGGTACATTGAAAATTACGTTTATTGGAGCCGGCTCAATAGGGAGCTTATTTGGAGGACTTCTAAAAAAAAGTGGTGTAGACGTTCTACTTATAGGAAGAAAAGATCACGTAAAATCAATAATGAAAAATGGGCTCTCAATTTCAGGACTTGAAGAATTTAATGTTAGGGTTAATGCGTCTTCAAATCCTCTCGATGCCAAAGGTTCTGATGTCATAGTTATTACAACAAAAGCATATGATACAAAAAACGTCTTAGAAGAAATACTTCCTATTTTAGATGAGGAAGTGAATGTAATGTCTCTACAGAATGGTGCAGGGAATCTTGAAGAGATAGCTAGATTTCTCAAAAAACAAAAAATTATTGGGGCGGTAACAAATATGGGGGCATTTTTAGAATCCCCTGGAATAATCAAATATATGGGAAAAGGGACAACTACTATAGGTCCATTGGCAGATGAAAATATAATAGCAAAAGATTTAGTAAAAATATTCAAAAATGCTGGGATAGATACAAAATATACCAATAATATTGAGAGAGAGATTTGGACAAAAGTGATTATTAATTCAGCCATAAATCCTCTTGCCTCAATTCTTAACAGTGAAAACGGAATACTTTTGGAAGGCAATCTTTTAGAGATTGTCAGGGAAGTTACAGAAGAAGGAAAGATGATCCTTAAAAAGAATGGGATAGATATTCCCGAAGATATTTTTGAAAAGACAGTTACCGTTATAATAAACACGTCTAGAAATATCAATTCAACACTCTCGGATTTAAGAAAAGGAAATAAGACTGAAATTGAGTTTATCTCAGGTAAAATAGTTGAACTGGGGGATAAAATTGGAATACCTGCTCCATACAATCTTGCATTGCTTGATATGGTAAAATACAAGAAGAAAGAATTAATGCAAAAATCCCCACAATCCATATAAATATTGATCGTTTAAAGATTTAATAGAAAAGTATTTTAATATTTACAAAATAAAGAACAATAGGTGCTTTGATGGAAGATGACGTATCCATCATAATGTCAAAATTGATGGAAAAGGGTTATACAGAAGCCGAGATAAAAGAGAAGATCCGATTAAAAAAGGAAGCCTCTATGTTTAATTTGACAACTAAAGGGATTCTTTCAATAATCGCTTCTGAAGAGGGGATAGTACTCTCTGGCAGGGAAGATATGAAGATTGAATCACTTAAAGAGGGAATGAAAGACGTTAATGTCTTAGGACGTGTTACAAGAAAATATTCCCCTAAGGAGTTTACTAGAGACGATGGTTCCCAAGGAGTTGTCCTAAATTTAACGATAATGGATAAAACAGGTGAAATAGCTGTAGTATTTTGGGATGAAAATGCCGTTAGATGTTCTGAAACTGTTAATAAAGGAGATATATTAAAGATAATAGCTGGGCAGGTGAAAGGTGGAATCAAAGGTCCCCAACTTTACATATCTACAAAGAGTAAAATAATTGTAAATCCAGAGAATGTTGATCCCTCTTTGTTACCAGAAAATTTTACTTCTAAGTCCCTAAAATATGAAAGGACAAATATATCAGATTTAAATCCAGGCGATAAATTCAAAGAGATAAGGGGAACAATAGCTAAGCTTTACTCAGTATTCTTTTACGATGGGTGCCCGACATGTTTTAGAAAAATGGACGCAACACAAAAAGGATTTTGTAAACATTGTAAGCAAGAAGTTGTGCCAACAAAAGTAGCCATATTGGATCTTGGTATAGATGACTCCACAGGGTACATAAGAACTTCATTCTTCAAAGATAAGGCAGAGAAGATATTGGGTGTAAGTGCTGATCAAATGCATGATGGAATTAAAAACTATCTTGAAAAGGGATTCAATTTTAGAAATGCTGGAGAAGCGTATCTATCAGATAATCACTTTGGACTTTTGGGAAAAGAGATAATAGTTTCAGGAAATGTTGCTGAAAGTGAGTATGTGGGAAGTGTGTTTCAAGCACACAATATATATGAAATCGATTTAGAGGAAGAGATAGAAAAAGTAATAGAACTCATAGGTAGGGAGGCAAAATGAAACATAACTATTCTATTGAGAAAGAAATACACGAAATAAAATGTGATGAAAGTATAGTTTCTTTCGTAGGAGTAGTTGTTTCCATTGATCCCTCTACATATATGCTTATAGTTGATGATGGAACAGGGGCAATAGGCGTTTCAGCAGACAAACTTTATGATATGGAGCAAGTTTTAAGAGTTATTGGAATTCCTTACAAAGAAGGTGGACAGATAATTGTTGATTCCGAAATAATTCAAGATTTTTCTGATTTCAACTTAGAGCTATTTAAAAAAATCCAAAAGATTGAGAAGGAGGTATACACTTGAAAAAAAGAATGCCTTCTTCAAGACTTTCACTTGCCGAGATTCACAAAGGGTATTTTGTAAAACCTGAAGGTGATTTTGCTACTAACTATGTCATCACTCAAGAAGGATTAAAGATTTACAGACTCAAAGGTGTAGCAACTATAATGGCGGAACCAAGACTTTCCGAAGATGGAACTTTTGGGTCTGTTTTACTTGATGATGGAACTCAAAGCATAATTTCTCTTGCATTTAGAGAAAATACAAAACTTCTAATGTCCATAAAGAAAGGGGACCTTGTACAGTTCATAGCTAAGCTAAGTGAATGGCAAGGTAAAAAACAGCTTAATCTTGAAGCACTTTCATTAGTGCCCCCCAACATGATGACACTTCATAGAGCTGAATCAATTCTCACAACTATTAGACAGAGAAAGCAATTCAAGATTGCACAAAAAATATATGATGAAGAAAAGAATGTGAGAAAGGCTATGGATCGTGCCAAAAAAGAAGGAATAAATCCTGATTTGATCGATGCAATAGAAGAAATAAACTACCTTATAGAATTTGCAGAAGAAAATCGTATATTTGATTCTGATACAAATCTTGAATCAAAAATAATAGAGGTTATTGAAAAATTAGATGAAGGAGATGGGGTTGTTCTTGACCTTATTTTATATGAGCTAAAAGATGAGCATCTTGCAGATGATGTTGATAATGCAATAAGAGAACTTCTCTCAAAAGGAGAACTATATGAGCCTAGGGTGAATTACTTCAAGAGGACTATTTAGGAGAGATTTCTATCAGAAGATATCAGATAGGAATTATTGGATCTGCAAGTGGCAATTTAGGGAGTGATGTAAGACTTTTTGCAAGAGAACTAGGAAGGATCATAGCCGAAAATAAGTTGGTATTACTTTCAGGTGCTTGCCATGGATTGCCCTTGGAAGCAGTAATGGGTGCAAAAGAGGCAGGTGGCATCACAGTTGGTGTATCTCCTGCAATTAATCTAAAAGATCATATTAATGATTATAATTATCCCTATCATCCTGATATCTTCGACTCCCTTATTTTTACAGGATCTGGATACAAAGGGAGGAATGTTACTCTTGTTAGGAGCTGTGATGCCGTAATTTCTGTTATGGGTATGATTGGAACTTTAAATGAGTTAACGATAGCATATGATGAAAAGAAGATTATAGGTTTGTCATCAGGAACTGGTGGCGTATCTGACGCCTTTCTTGATGTGTTAGAGAAAATGGGAAAATCAGTAGACAATATTATAAGTTCTAATGAGCCAAGTTATTTAGTTGATAAAATAATAGAATCTTTAAACTGTCTTTAGAGCAATAAGTTTATCAACATACTCCTTTTTTAGCTCCATTCCAAAAACATCCCCCTCTCTATGATAGTCGGAGCCTGCTGTCGGGATGAGAGAGAATTTTTCTGCAAGCTTCAGATAGGTCGCCTCTTCTTCCTTATTATGTTTTGAGTAGTAAACTTCAAGACCACCAAGCCCTATGCTGGATAAATAGGATATGAAATTTTCCAATTCTTCTCCTTCTAAATAAGTATATTTGGGGTGTGCTAATACTGGAATGCCCTTGTATTTTCTTATAGTTTCAATTGCTTTTCTTATGTCCGGTCTTTTTTTTGGAACATAGCAAGGCTTGTTATTCCCTATATATTTTTCAAAAGCCTCGGCGAAAGTCGATACATATCCTTTTTTTAACAATAGGTCTGCGATGTGAGGCCGTCCAATATTTCCTTCTGCATTAGATTTTAGCTCTTCCATGGTTATTTCAAATCCAAAGCTTTCTAATTTTTTTAGCATTTTCTGATTTCTATTCTCTCTTGAATTCTTTAGCTTGTTTACAAAACTTTGGAACTTAAGATCTTTATAATCTACATAGTATCCAAGTATGTGAATCTGTTTTTCATGATTTGCACTTATTTCAAGAGCAGGAATTAGCCGTATCCCTTTCTCATTTGCAGTATTCATAGCTTCAGGTATACCATCAATAGTATCATGATCTGCAATTGCTAAAATATCTATTTTGTTTTCTTTAGCTTTTGACACAATAGCTTTTGGGGAAAGAAGTCCATCGGATGCTGTTGTGTGAACATGTAAATCTACTTTCATTGAAAAAGAAGAATGAAATTAATTTAAATGACTTTCTGATTTAATTAAACTACTACTCTATACTAACTTAAATTTAATATCTTTGGTAATTCATTTTTTTAAATATTGGCTGTTTTGTAGGAAATAAAATTACAAATATAGTTTATTAGAATATGAGGATTCGTCACTATTAGATTAAAAAATTATATGCCCTTCTATAGGATTATTATATATAGTCTAAATCGGTATTTTCCCAAGGAATACCCCAAATTATAGTAAAAAATACACTTTTCTTTTACTTTATTCTTATCACTCTGACTAAATGGATAATATAGCCAATAAATTCTATTTTCACTGCCAAACTAATATGGAAAGTAGTCGAAACTCTTTTATTGTTAATAAATACTAATTCAAACATGATAACTAGAATGTTTGTTATATCTGATACATCATCGCTAACTTCTCAGACATTAATTAACTATATTATAAGTCTTGGGAAGACTTTAAACATCAAAGATACTTGTTATGGACTTATGGTAGAAGGGGACGACGATGTTATTGAGAACGTCACTCAAAAAATTAGAGAAAAATTTGGTGCCGATGTATTCTCAAAACACAGAGCATATCCGATAGGAGACGAAAGAAGATGCAGGGCAACAAGAGGAGGCGGGGCTAGACCTGGTTATTACTTTTTACAAGAAGAGTATAAGTTACTACCATCAATTTCTAAAGTCCTAAAAGAAGGTAAGTTTAGAACATTTGATAAGAAGAAGAAAAAACCTGTCGATGTTGATATTCTTAAGAAAACTATTAAAGAGAAGGTGTAAAGATGAAAGTCTTCATTTACCCTCCAAACAGCATGATACTACAAGATTTAGTTGAAAGATTTGGGCATAAACCACTTGCCCTTGCAAAAGAGATAGAGAGGAGGGTAAATGATCCAGAGCTTGACTCTCCTCCGATGAATATAACTGAAATAGATGTAAAAGTTGGATTGAAATATGCGGCTATCGAAGTTCCTTCTGGAGTTAGGGGTAGACTTGCAATGTTTGGCCCGTTAATCGATGAGGCAGAAGCAGCAATTATTGTAAACAACTTTCCATCTACATTTGGATGCATGGCATGTGCCAGAACAAATGAGATTACTATTTATCTAATCAAACAGAAAAAAGTTCCCACATTAGAACTTGAATATCCAACAAATGATGAGGAAGTGGAAGATTTTATTGCTAGAATTAAGAATTTCTTGGAGGGACTAAAATGATTAAGATAGCTCAGCTTTCATGTGGTAATGATTACAGCGGTATCCAAAATGAAATTGAAAAGGCAGCAGAAACTGTTGGGGCAAAAATAGTGTTCCCTGATGTCGATATTGATTTTGATGAAGCTGTAGAAGAATTTGGATTTAATCCCGTTAGCCCTGGATTAAAATTAATGATAGCTAGAGCAAAAGCTCTGGCAGACAAATCATTTGAAGCAGATGCAGTATTGATAGCCACTTGTTTTAGATGTGCGGAAGGAGCCTTGATTAGAAATGAACTAAGGAGATACTTACAGAGGCATACAAGACTACCTGTAGTCATGTATTCTTTCACAGAAAATACCAAAGCAAGCGTACTTCTTACAAGAATGGAAGCCCTTGTTACAATAGTTAAAAGAAAAGACCTTTTGGGAAGAGAGCGACAAGTTGGCATTACAATGGGTCTTGACTCAGGGTCTGCTACAACTAAAGCTGTCATAATGCAGGATAACAAGATTGTAGGAAAATATTGGAGCCCAACTACCACAGTTTTAGAATCAGCTGAAAAGGTAGTGGCAGAAGCATTAAAGGAAGCGAAGATGGATTTAAAGGACATTGAATCAGTTGGAACAACTGGGTACGGCAGATATATTTTAGGTCAACACTATAAGGCAAAACTTGTTCAAGAAGAGTTGACTGTCAACTCCAAAGGTGCTGTTTTTCTTGCCGACAAACAGAAGGGGGAAGCAACAATCTTAGATATCGGAGGAATGGATAATAAGGCAATTACTGTAATGGATGGCATACCTGATAGTTTTACAATGGGAGGTATATGTGCTGGCGCATCAGGAAGATTTTTAGAAACTACAGCAAAGAGGCTTGGAGTTGAAATATTTGAGTTAGGCGAGATGGCAGCAAGAGGAGACCTCCACAAAGTTCCAATGAACAGTTACTGTACAGTATTTGGAATCCAAGGATTAGTTTCTGCATTAGCTGAAGGTTATACAAAAGATGATGTGGCAGCAGCGGCATGTAGAAGCGTTGCTGAACAGATTTATCAACAACAATTACAGGAAATTGATGTAAGATTCCCCGTTATTCAAGTTGGCGGCACTTCACTTCTTAAGGGCCTTGTAAAGGCGGTAGGAGATATATTAAAGACAGAACCTTTAGTTCCACAAAACTCCCAGTTCATAGGTGCGGTTGGAGGAGCCTTACTCTGCTCTGGATTTATCTAAAGGGGATAGATAATGGAAATCATCGTTGAAGGTCTACCAGAAAAAGAGGCTCAAGGATATGTTGTTTTAATAAATGACATAATGAGGGAATTTGAGATTAGGAGGAGCATTGAAAAAGTATTCTTCTACGGGGACACTGAAAATTTTGTTTTCATTGCCTCTATAAGGATAAAAAAAGTTCTTGAACCTTTGAGAATAGAGGACGTTGCAATATATAATCCTGAAAAGGAAATGCTATCCGTAGAGGATGAATTTTACGTTCCAAAAATACTTTCCTTGTTATGGTCACTTTCAAAAGAAGGCGTGGAACAGGAAGATAGGACTGAAATCAAAATGCCAATTGAACTCTACAATAGAGTAAAGGGAGAGGTAGTGTATTATCCTACAGATGATTTAAAGAAAAACGTCCAAGAAGCAATCAATAGGGTATTGCCAGAAGCAGCTAGGATTAAATATATTCTCTCTGCAGAGAAAACTATTACTGTTGCTTCAAGTGAAAACGCCATATCAGAAGATAGTAAAAAACTTGCTCAGAAATATCATGAGAGGGATTAGGTGAGGATCAATGTTTAAAATGGCTTTATTTGAAGGTGGGCTTCACAGGGCAGACGAGCTAGAAGATCTTGTGGATGATATCGGAGGATTTTTAATTCAAAAGAATGTCACACAGATTGATATCACTTTGATTATAGCTGTGCCGGGCGAAGACTATGATCTTATTGTAAACAAGGCTAAAGAACTTAGGGGCAAACTTGTTGAGGTCCCTCTTGCGGGCTCAGAAATCACTATAGTTGCACCTTCTCTTGGTAAGCATCATTTACCTCACCCAGTTTGTGATATATCAGAATATATCAGAAGGAATGGTGCGGTGACAAATGTCATGGGACTTGCTAGGGGTGTTGGTCAAAGGATAAATCAGATAACCGCCATTGAAAAAGGTATGATAGAAGAAGCAGATATTGCTGTATTTTCCCTAGGGAATTTCAGCAGATGCCTTAGAAAAAAAACTCATCTTTTTTTGGATATTGATATACCTGTTGTTTTGCTTGGGGGTCCAGAGCAGTTCAACGTTGAAGGGCTTGAGTATTATGTTGGTGGCATAGGCAGAAGAAGTCAAAGATTAAGGCAGAAGTATGATCTTGATCTTTTTAATAAGATGGTGGATGAAATTTCCAAGGCGGTTGAAAATAGACGTAGAGAAATAGAGGAAGACCCCTTAATTTTAGAGCCAATGTATCTTAAGAAAATTCTTGAAGAAAACGTCGAGGGCATTGATAAAATAATCTCCCCGATCCCAATAGTACTTAATGTTGATGGCGTTAAGGTAAAAATGCCATTGAATCAGTTTAAAGAGAAGATTAAAAATGTTGAATTTGATGGCAGAAAAATAGAAGAATACTGTAATATTTATCAGTCGCCTTATAGTAAGTTCACTATATTGAAAATTTACACTAAATCCTATTTTGATTCTCTAAAAAAATAATCAAAATTATTTCCATTTTTTCTTTAGATAGTAATAATAACCTAAAATTAGTGGTGAACCAAAACCACCATATACAAGCAAATTCATAGTTCTTGAAGCAAACAAACCAACTACTTTCTCAAAGATTAACATCAAGAGAAAAATGGCTATTGAAAATATTACAAATCTCTTGTCAGGAATAAAGAATATATCAAGGCTTTTTAGTATCAGGATCATCCCAATTATACAAGACACCATTGTTGCAAATGCCGCGCCATTGATATCATACTTAGGTATCCATAAATAGTTCAAAATCACATTTATCCCTGCTATAAGCACTGTTATCTTCATAGGTGTCCATTGTTTTCCCATAGCTTGGATAGATGTTGACGCGATGTAGAATATAGAGTAGAATAGCATTCCAATTGAGAGGAACTTTAAGACCCATCCACCTTCTTTGATTCCAAATAAGAAGTAAATAATTGGAGTTGAAAATGCAAAAAGAGAAAGAGCAACTGGCAATGTTATATCAAACGATGCTTTAAGTGAAATCTTAATGTTTTCAATCCCTTCTCTCTCCATCGATTTTAACTTGGATAGTTCAGGCAATAAGACCGCAGAAAGAGCTATAGCAAACGATGGCACTATCCCTGCAGTTGGCGAGGCCATACCATAAATGCCAACAATACCTGGGCCAAAGAAATGAGCGAGTATGTAAATGTCGGCATTAAAAAGAAGTACAAGGCTTAATGAGAATATTGATACAGGGATTGCAAATGAAAAGATTTTCATAAACTCTTTGTAGTGCTCCCTTCTCACCCTAAGTTTAATTCCACTCTTTAAAACTAATGAGAATGAGACTATTATTCCAATTACATACCCCCCAACTAAAGCGCCTGATGCCCCTGGAACTCGGAACAGGTATGAAAGAGGGATCGAAAGTAAAAAGTATGATAGGGAAAGTGCAAATAGGGATATTGCCATAAAATTTACTTTCTTGATTCCAAGCAGTATGCCTGTAAAAACAGAGAATAATACGCCTAAGGGGATCACGAGAAGAATTATTTTTAGGGGTGTTTCAATGCCATTTCTTATATCGGCAGAGTAAAAGTTTAGTATGAAGGGGATTAAGGCAAACAGAATAAAAAAGAGCAAAATTCCCATTGGAACAAAAAGCAAAGAGGATGAAATTTTGTCTTTTCTGTCATCAGTAATATAAATCGATGTGAATCTGGATACAGATGGAGCTATGCCAAAAGATGAAAGGACCAATATAAGGGATTGGAAAGGCATTATGGCTGAAAGAAGGCCATATTCTGTTAAGAGGAGTATATTTGCAGTGAAGAGTGTGTAAAGATAATTTGCTACTCTTGAAAACGAATTTGCTATGAGAAGCATGAAGGATTTTTTAATCATATGCTAATGACTAAAGCCCTATCTTTTATTTCTTTTGTTTTAATCTTTTAGTTTTTCTCCTAGCTTGATGATATTAGTTCTTCCCTTTTCCTCTTTCTCTATTAGCTTTCTCTTGAGAAGTTTGTCAAGAACTCTTGATAATGTGGGTTTTGAAAAAAATGTTGTTTGTTCAAACAGCTTTGCCTGAGTTATTAAACCACCGTTATCTGCTATTATCTTTAGGATTTTTGACTCCCTTGGGTCTAAAACATTTAACGCAACATCTATCTTTTTGTGTCCATGCTTCCTAGTAAGTAGCAGTACCGCAATTAGGCTAAAGAAGATGATAGCAACTGAAATCATGATGTAAAGTGCAGGATTTCTTGGTGTTTCCACTTTTGGGGGATTCTTATCAGTCATCTGCCTAAGTGGCGCATATCTTTCGTCATAGTTAGCCTCAAATAAGAACTTCTCCGATTCTTTTACTTCTTCTTTATACCAGACAACAGAAACTTTATTGTCAACAGATTCGAATCTCGAAGGGGAGGGTTTAAATTCAGATAGGATTGGGATACCTTTCTCAAAATTAAACGTCATCTTTAGGTATCTAATGTCACATGGAGATTCAAACGGGAAGCTAAGCTTGTAATTTTCCTCCTTTGTGATAAGATCTGACACTTTATACTCGATTTTTACAAGTACAGTCTCCCCAAGTTTTAAGCTTCTGTTGAAGTAAAATCTTACAAATGTTTCTTTTCCTATTTGAGAAAAAGAGGATTCAAGATTGTTTCCCGCGTCATCTGTTATAGTTAGATAATTTACCTTACCAGGCACATAAAGATAAAAACCATTGAAATCTGGTAGTCCAAGATTTAGGAATATCATTCTGATGGTGACAAGTTCCGATTTTTCAGATATATCTACATCAATAGTGCATCCCATACAAGCAAAATCTTCCTGTGCAGAAACAGGGATTTGACAAGTCATGCTTACAATGATAAGCAAAAAAATAATTAATTTTTTCATAAATCAACACCATTATACTACCAAATATCAATATTTACATTAATTTGTTATTATTTAAGATTTTTCCTATTCAAAAGAAAAGCCTTTTATATTTTCACATATTTTTTTTAGTAATGGCGCTTTATGTCTTAAAATGGATTGTTGGTGTGATAGTTCTAGCAGTAGGCGTATTATTCGGTCTTTCAATAGCACTCAATGCAAAATCCGCTGATATGTACATGATGTCTGGAGCGACAATGATCGCTATATCCTTTATTATAGTTGGAACAAACATATTTTTCATGGGAACTTCGGAAATGAAAAAGATGAAGGAAATAAAAAAGGATAAAGAGATTATGTCAAAAGCTGAAATTCTAGCATCAAAGAAAAGGATAGACTCATACAGAAACATTAAATAAATTCAATATCGTAAATTTCCTCTATCAGGTATCTGTGGATGTAATCAATATCCTCTTTTGATAGAATATTTTTTTCTAAAAGTTTTTTAGTTGTCTTTGGCACAGTTTTAGGGCCAACGACTGCACCTGGCCTCTCATTATCATCGATGTAATCAGTTTCCATTAAAAATCGTTTTCCTTCTTCACAAGCTTTTATAATATTTTTTTCTCTAGCGACAATTGAAGGGTATATACCAATCTTCTCACAAACAGAAATCATGGGAGGGGAAAAATGCTTAATTACCTTTTTTGAATCGCCATATTTTTTTACAAGATCTCCAAGCTCAAAGAACTTTTTTTCATCAAAAGTTTCCGTATGAAGCTGCACTGGACATTTTATTTTTTTTGAAAGTTTAAGAACTTCAATCAAAAATTCATTTGATAGATCCACTATTTCTTTATCCACTTCATAATGGGGTCTTCCAACTTCCCCTATGCCAAAAGCAAGGCCATCGGAAACTCTCTTTTCAATTTCATTTAAAGCTTCTAAAGAAATCTCAAATGCCTTTTCTTTACCATAATCTGTAATCATGCGGTGAAATTCCGCTGGATGAAGCCCAATTATGGGATAGGACATAACATTAGTTTCTTTGTTAATTTTTTTTGATAGGCTAATCACATAATCGTAGGCCTTTGCAAAATCCTTTCCAGTATTTATTTTTGCGCCTGAATCATATGCAGTTTTATAGACTAGCATAAAATGTGTCCCACCAGCTGAGGAAAATTCCTTTACAGCATCAAGCCCTCTACCCCTTACCGGGTCAACATGCATATGATTATCTGTAATGTACATGGAACTACCTTAGAACATCTATTATTAATAGTTTTTGCAATCAATTCTAAAGAGGGAATAAAACCCTGTTTCCCACTTTTATTTTATATTTTTTGACAGAGTTTAAAGGCATTTCAATAAAGTATCTGGCTTTGCCTTTATGAGAGATGCAGAAAGAAAAAGGCTTCACACACTCTTTCACATCAATTACTTCTAATTTAGAATTTAGCCAGATCACGTCAATAGGGAAAAAAACAAAGAGCATTGTTATTGCAGCCTTTCTTTCTCGATTTAACACGAAGACATATGCCTCATTTGAGTCCGAAATATCCTTTCTAAACATAAGTCCTCTTGAAAGCTCAAAAAAATTTCGTTGATATGTTAGTTTATCAAACATTTTGGATAATTTGTGGGTAGGCATCGCACTTGATAGGATTTTAAATTAAAAAAGTATCCTTTTTATATGAAAAGATTTATATATAGTAACACGCTATTATAATTTAGTGTTACTGGCATATAGTATTCGGCCATATAGGGTATAACACTCTATATGGCTCATTTTCCAAACATTGTTTTATAAAATCATATAAAACTTTTTAAATCAATACTAGCTCGTTTCTTTATGGAACAATTGAAAGAATTTCTTCTTGTTACGACGCCCACAGCCAGACAGTTTGATGGCATCTGGGAAGTAGAATGGGCATTAGAGGGAGAAATCTTTGAGATTAAAAAGACCAAATTTAAGGGAGTTCTTCTCGTTAAGTGCAAGGATGCTAAAAAAATGGCCACAATACTAAGAGATTATGAAACTAGTGCTATACATAGGGTGTTACCATTTGACAGATATATTAACACCGATAAAGACTTGATAATCGTCGAAGCAGTTGATGTTTCCATACCTAAGATATTCAAAAGTGACTCATTTGCCGTAAGATGCAAGAAAAGAGGCAAGACTAATTTCAAATCTCAAGATCTTGAGCGGGAAATTGGAGCAAAGATTGTCGGGGAAACAGGCGCAAAAGTAAACCTAGAAGATCCAGATATCAAGATTATCATTCAGATAATTGACAAAAAAACAGGTATATCTGTCCTTAAAAGAGAAGAGATAATCAGAAAAAATGTTCTTGAAGAGGATACTGATTCATTCTAAAGTAGATTTTCCTTTAAATATTTGACGTCTTTTTCTATGCTTTTAATTGCTTCAAGAAGCGCATCCTTTGGCGATATCGTTCCATCGGTACTGATAATGAACTTTGGTCTTTTTTTATCAAGAAGCGGATGGTCAATTTTGTAAGCTGCTACCTTTACCTTTTGATTTTCTAATAACGCATCCCTTAATACATTACAAAGCGTGTGATCTTCACCAATAATCCTAAATTCCATCAAATTTCCTTCATTTCTTAGCATTTCAATATCCATACTATTCACCTGCATATTTTCTTAATCTTAAAAGAGCTTCATCGTAGCTTATATTTAAAGATACTGTATCAGAGTCATTAAAAATCTTATCTTCAATCCCCACATTTAGAAGCTCTAAGGACAACAGATCATACTCCATTGCAACTCTGACAATAATCTCTGTTACAGGTTTTGATACGTCTTTTAGATCTTCTAAGAGATAGGATATGTAACCCGCATACTCGGCGGCTATTGAAACACTTGCTGTTGAAACTACGTTTTCCCTATTTACTTCAAATGAGTAACCATAATCCTCAAGCACTACCTTTAAAAGCTTCACAGGGACGGTAACACCCGCAATTTTAGAGATGCTGTCTAGCGTATAACTGTACATTCCTTTTTCCTCCTTAACTTCACTTTCTTTCAACTCCTCTAAAAAACTTTTAATTGAATAGATTATTTCCCCCATGCTACCTGAATTTAATACTTTGATCTTCAATGTATCATCAGATATATTAAATACAATGTCCTCAAATTTAGAAAGAAAATGGGCAATTTCCACTTTTTGATTGCCCTTTATTTTAAAACTTAAGACTCTTGCTTTTCCCTTCATTTTATCATAGTTTAGCTTGCAAATAATCGCTTGCTATCTTTCTTGTTTCCTTTGAGCTGCAGTAACTGCACTCAAGTTTTCCATTTTTTATTTCGAGAGTTTTTTTACAGACACTGCAAACAGCCCTAATTACGCCAAGATTATCTTCCGCAGTTGAAAGTCTTATTGCATCGCCTTGAGTATCAACGACTCTGGCCCTCACAATATCCCCGTTTTTAAATTCTGTGGAGATTGTTTTCACATACTTTTTATCAGTCTGCGAAACGTATATTCTTGCCTTCGTATTGGCTGAAAGCTTTTTATCTGCATACCCATCCAAAGCCAGAAGATCAACATAGACCATCTGCGGTTTAACGGATACTACCTCTCCGTAGACAATATCTCCTTCTTTTATCTGTGGGACAACATTTGTTTTAGAAATGACGCTTGCACTTCTTTTTGACATATCAAGGTCTAAATTTCCTACCAAGGTAGCATATATCTTTCCATTCTCTTCATATGCACCAGTTCCTGGTAAAAACTCTTCAGCAACCCCTATATAGTCGCCCGGTATAACAAATTCCTTTTTAGTCTCTCCGTTCGCTTCCATCATAACACCTCGTGAATCTATAAAGTTCAACTTCGATCAATACTTTCCTTTTCTTATGAATCTCAAACATCGCTTTTATTGGGAAATTAAAATTTTCTATTTCAACTAGCTCAAAATCATTTTCCAAAGCAACATTTTTAATGAATTCATAGTTTCCTTTTTTGTGTAAGGAATACACAACATTTCCTATTTCAAAAGCCTTTTTCAAAAATTTGGTATCCATATTTCTTTTTTTGGTACCAAAAGGCGGATTTTGAATAATAGTGTCCCCTCGCAGGAGGACATGTAAAGCATCACCTTCCGTAATCTCTTATTCTCCTAAGATTTGATTACTTTTTAAAGTTAATGTTTTTAAATTATCTTTCAAAATCTCTATTGCCCTTTTATCTTTCTCTATAAAATGCACCTTTTTACTACCTAATAACAGAGCGGCTATGCCAAGGCGGCCTGTACCTGAGCCAAGATCTATTACCGTTTTTCCCTCTATATCACCCCTGTGATAGGCAAAAAGAACAATCTCACTAGCTATATCACCTGGTGTAGTGTATTGCTCCTCAAACATGTTAGGATCTTCCATCTCTTTTAGATTTGAAAGAAAGATTTCAAGCTGTTTTTTTCTCACAAAAATTAAAAATATCAAAGGTATAAAAATCCTACCTTTGATTCAAGAAAGCGTTTTATTCCATTATTTCTCATTATTATTTCCATAAGTATAGCTAGAATGATAAATTCTGCAAAGGCCTTCAATAGAATTGTATATATAACAGGCAACGGGAGACCATAAGGGATTTTTAATACTGCAAGTGTTAGATAGGTTAAAAATGCTTCAGGGAGATAGCCTACAAAAACTGCCACACCAGGCCTAGTCTTTTTTGATAGAATTGCAACTAAAATTCCAGTCAGGGCCTTAAAAGGGGGTACAAAAAAATTTCCAAAAGTAATGCCAGGCCATATACCAACAATAAATCCTGTTATACCTCCAAACACAGGGCCTAAAAGCATGGCAGAAAGAACTGTACCTATATGTGATAGATCTAGGTAAACATTTGGTACTGGTGTTGGAATGAGCAGTATTGTTCCAAATAGAATCCCTATTGCTGCAAAAATCGCAGTGAAGGCGATATTCTTTGGAGTTATTTTTTTCAATGAAACACCAAAACTACTTAATAAAAACAATATATAAATATTTGGGTAGATACTTAAAAATGTGTACTACATTTCTTCAGGCGCTTTAATACCAAGAAGAGCCAAGGCGTTTCTTAATACAATCTTTGTTGCTTTAACAAGTGATACCCTAAAATCTCTATTTGTTTCGGCATTTATAACGTGGCACTCATGATAAAACTCATTGAAGCACTTTGCAATGCCATACACATAGTTGGATACATAGTCAGGCCTATAATCAATTGATGCCTTTTCAACTATCTCGGGAAATTCTGATATCATGGAAACAAGCTTGTACTCCTTATCATCAAGAATATCTATCTCAAATTCAGTGCTGAAATCATCTACCTTCTTTAAGATGCTAGATGCCCTTGCATGGGCGTATTGGATGTAAGGGGCGGTATCTCCTTCAAAATCAAGAGCCTTTTCCCAGTTGAATATAATCCTTTTGTTATTATCCTTCATCATGCTGTATTTTAAAGCCCCAATGGTCACAATTTCAGATATGTCCTTTGCATTTGAGATGTTTCTTTCCCTAACCTGATTCAATGCTTCTTTTTTTACAACATCCTTTAATTCTGAATAGAGTACAACATTTCCTTCTCTAGAAGACATCTTACCCTCTTCTAGCATAACAAGTTCATAAGACATATGATAACAATTTTTTGCCTGTTTG
>JAAZKM010000146.1 GCA_012799835.1 Candidatus Methanofastidiosia archaeon | reverse complement strand
GTTGAGTTGACAGGTTGAAAATGGGCAGAGTTGAGTTGACAAGATGATTTTGTGTAAGGTTGAGTTGATGGGAAGATTGTAAGAATAGTTTAGAACACAGTATTCATATCAAATCGTATCAAGGTTGCATAAATAAAGGATATATTGAGATTTGGAATGTGCTTTGAAAATAGCCTGAAAATCTCATGTGGAGTGCGTGGTTCTGTTGACTAAAGTACACAAGAAAAAGTTTGAAATAACTTGAAATATAAGGCTTTTCCGGTGTTGTGGATGTTAAAAATCAATTGCTAAAAAAAGCTGGAAAACCTAGAAAAATCTATCTGAATTTTATAGTTGGGTAGATAAGAATATTGAGGTTAGGTTGGGCAGACAAGAATATTGAATGGTAGGTGATATGGAAATGCGAATAATGTTAATGAGTTTAAGGGACGATGTTTATCGCAAAGTGTTATCAGGAGAAAAGATATATGAGCATCGTAAGGTATTCCCGGATGAACCTGTAAAGGCTTATATTTATGTTAGTGCTCCAACGAAGGCTATTTGTGGAATTATGTATCTAAGCAATAGAACATCCTTACTTAAGTGGAAAGAACAGTATAAGGGGGATATCGATTGCGTAAAGAGAATCAATGAATATTTGTCGCATCATAACTATGCAATGGAAATAAATAAATTTGAACGAACTAACTCCATAGGATTGGAACAGCTTAGGGCTGAGTTGAGTAAATTTGTAGTTCCGCAAATGTATTACTATATAGAGAACACAGAACTGCTTGCTTATTTGGAAGAAAAATTAGCAGTTGATGGTTTTGTGGTGACTCATGAATACGATTCGATAGATAGTAGCATGATTTGTAAAGCATAATGTATAAAATAGCAGAGCCATCGAGGTTACTACATCGATGGCTCTTATTGTTGTGTTTATTTGGGGTTATAACATTTCTAAAGTCTTAATACATTCTAAGCCGATTTCTTTTGCTAAATTACAAGGAACTGCATTTCCTACCTGTCGATATTTAGCAGCGATTGTTCCCTGGAATTCCCAATCATCGGGGAATGTCTGGATACGTGCGTTTTCTCTTACGCTGAAAGGTCTAACCTCTAAAGGATGACATCTATCAGTTTGTTTCATTTGAGGAGTTGTTAATACTGTTAGTGAAGGTTCTTCAAGGCTTAACCTTCTAAGTATTCCAGTTCTTCCACCACCCATGAACCAACAGGTTTTCATATACTCTTTTGCAATATCGGGGTCTATATCTCTCCAATATCCACCCGGAGGAACTAGGGCAAATATATTCGCTTTGTATTCAGAATATTTGCCACATTCGGTAGGGTTTGTTTCTAACTCGATATCTTTTAACAAAGGTTTATAATCGTGTTTAATTGGATAGCTGAAAGAGCATTTTTCTACTAGGTCATTTCTGATTCCAATAGTAATTAAACGTTCTCTTTTTTGGGGAACACCATAATCCCATGCGTTAAGAACTTGGTATTGAATTGTGTACCCTTCATCGTTAAAGATATTTCGAATTGTTTCATATGTGCGTCCTTTATCGTGGGTTAACAAGCCTCTAACATTTTCAAATAAAAACATTTTTGGCTGTAACTTATGTAAAAAGGTAGCATAGTGATAGAACATTGTTCCACGAACATCATCAAGACCTAGTCTTTTACCAGCATAACTGAAAGACTGGCAAGGTGCTCCACCGCTTAATAGGTCAAGTTCTCCTTTCTTTATACCGAATTCTGATTCAAGATCTCGTGCAGCAACAATCTCTACATCTTCGCATAAAACATTCCATGACGGACGATTATGAATAAGGGTATCAGCTGCAGAGCGATCGAATTCAACAAGACCGATATGTTCAAAACCAGCTTGCTCTAGTCCAAGGGCTAAACCGCCAGCACCAGCAAACAGTTCAATTGATTTAAAAGCCATATAAGGCTACCTCCATTCTTATCATAGTATTCTAAAACGGTATTTCTATATATCACTCTTAATTTTTATAAAGTCAAGTCCTTACTGATTAAATCCTGTATAGGTTTCAAAGTTGTCAGCCATAATCTGCTCGATCAGAGTTCTACCGTTTTGTTGAGCCTTAGTATTTAATTCAGAATAAACTGAAGCAGACTCAGTTTTTCCTTGTGAGTTGTTGTTTAGGCTATCAAGATAATCTTTTGTAGCCTGAGGAAGAACAGCACACAGCTGATAAAATGCATCTGGAATACCAGTAACTAATGCGTAAAATCTATCTGCGGAGATTTTTCTTACTCTAGGATGGGCATAGTGCTTGCCGTTGAAAGAGCCTTCCCATAATTCATCAATGCTTCTTTTTGCAATAATCTGAATCCAATAACAAGTTGCATTTGGATATTCTTCAGCAAAACGAATCAGCTTTTGAATTGTAGCCTCCGAAGAACTGCTGTTCATGGTATTGTGTTTGTTTTTTAATTCGGCAAAGATTGTCTTTTGGTTATTCACCAAATCACAACCGTTACCAACACCTAAATCATTGAGACCACCGATACAACCTAATAATCTTTGATGAAAGTCACCGATTGCATTTGAAATTGTTTTATCAACCTGACGTGTAATCTCTGCTTTTATGTAGTCATTGTCATTAATGCTATTGAATGCCATATCAAACTGGAACTTAATTGGATCAACCTTATTTTTGTAAAAGTCAGCAGTAGTAAAAGCTCTTTGACACTGTTCGTAAGTATTGTGTAATTCAGCAATACACTGTAATAAATCCTTGTCTGAAATAAATGATAAATAAGCCATAATTATTCTCCTTTAATCTTTACTTATTCAACTGTATCATCTTTGATATACCAAAAAACGTACAGCTGTTATGTGTTGTTTATTATTTGTATAAATGGAACTCATCTTTTGTAAATCCCATATCTAATGCACGATATAAGTATCTCGATGCGATAGAAGAGTAAGGTTTCCATTTTTTACATCTTTTGGTGATAGATTCTCTTGACCTATCTTTCGTTTTGTATATCCATTCATATGATTGTAGAAATGCGACATCTTCATAGGGAAGTATGTCCTGTCTATCCAATACGAATATCAGATACATTTTTGATGTCCAACTTCCAATTCCTCGTAAGGATAACAGTTTTTTATACACTTC
>JAAZKM010000145.1 GCA_012799835.1 Candidatus Methanofastidiosia archaeon | reverse complement strand
TAAGGAAAATTACTTCTAATAATATCCTCAAAATACTTTGAAGATTCTGTTTTTACGATAATTATTTTGTCTATTTCTGAGTGTTGCTTTATGACAAATAGAAGTTCATCTTCAAATACTTCACAACAAACAATGCCAATTCGTTTGGAATTTTTTCCATTACTGTTCGATTCTAGAATCATATTACTAATCCCTTTATTGTATTTATAATGATTAGATTTTATTAAATACAAGATAATGGCTACTGTTTTTATTATAATTTTTTTGATAGTTCGAAATATTTTTCTTATTTTCGAAGATATATATTTTTGTATTAAGATCTAATCTATTATACTAAATTATTTTTATTAACAATATTTTCAATATATTCTAATGTTACTTTCCTCACATAATCCTTTAATATCGGAACAAATCTTATTGTTCCTGCACCTGGATGCCCCCCACCTTGGACTTCTTCTAAATATGCGCCTTTCAGCTGCCTTATTATATCATTAAGATTAAATCCAACATCTATTGCCTTATTTGTCGCACGAATCACAATATAGTCTTCTGCCATACCCAAACTAATCATGACTTTTTCATTTTCATTTATTTTGTTATCAAAAATATGCATGTTATGTATGAATCCTAAAGTTCTACCAGGAGAAGGGAATTCCCCTCTGAAGATTAATTTATCGATATCTACCAAAATAATATCAAAATTATTTGCAAGGCTCTTCATTTCAAGATATTTTTTTATCAATGCCCATTGAGAGATTCTCTTTTTGTTTATTTCCTCTAATACGTAGTTTACAATTAAATTTCCTCTATCCATATCGCCTATCTTCATTATATCTTCAATATAATTTTTTATACTAAATCTTCCAATATAGTAAGATTCGTGATCTAGAACTAGTTTTATCTTTTCAAGCTCTTCTCTTTTGAAAGGAGAAATCTCGAGATATTGTTCCATTTCTTTACCTTTTGATTTATCTCCTATTCCTGCAAGAGCTGGTATATGAATGCCATAGCTATCTATTTCAGAATCAATCATCCTCGAAAGTTCATAGGCTAGCATCCCCGTACAAAGATTAGAATCACCAGAATAAATATATGGATTTATGTGGAATGAAACATATTTATCAATTATGTATTCGCCATTATCGTTAATAGTGGGAGGGTGATGATCTATCACTCCAATTTCGAAATCATATGCTTTAGCCCTTAAAATTCCCCGTAAATCGCTGTCAGTGCTTCCATTATCAGCAATTATCAGTAATGGCTTTTTTTTAGAGAAGGAAAAATAAAGATCGATGTCTTTTAATGAATCTTCAAGATCGTAGTAAGGTGCTGCGCAAGGTTTTCTAAATACTTTGCACTCCTTCTTCTTTTCCTCATCTGCATAAGAGCTAATTGCTTTTTCAAGTATAACACCAGCAGATATACCATCACAATCATTGTGATGTCTAATTATGATCATTCTTTCCTGCAACACGGATTTCTTAATAGTTGTTAGTGCTGATAAAAATTGTCCTTCCATCTTTTTATAAATCTCAGATTTAACTAGGAAATCAGAAGCTTCTCTTTTAATTTTATCCAAAAACATATTTTCAATATTTTGTTTAATTAGATTCAATTCACTTTCATTGAGCCTTTCATATTTATTTATTTGTAACTCAATATTTTCTCGCCTAGTTGATAACACCCCATGAAATCTAACATAGTCTCCAATTTTTATGGCATAGAACTCTTCCTTTGGATTGAATATAACTGCTCTAATTTCACTACCATCGTTTACTCTAAAAACAAGCGGGCCACTTGTTTTGTAAATGTCTGTAATTTTTCCTTCAATGATTACAGATGTCCCTTCCATGTCAAAAGATATCTCGCTTATTTTTGTAGAATTGTTCTTAAGAGCCATAAATCAAAAGGATAATTAAAGTTTATAAATGAAACTACAATAGATTATAATTAATGGAGTTATGTGAATTCATTGAAGGTAAAGCTACAATAAAGGTACCAAAATTTGAAAAAGTCACGGCTAGAACACCAGTTTTTTATAATCCTAAAATGGTTTTTTCAAGAGATATTTCTATTTCAGTCTTGAATACACTAAAGCTAAAAGAATCAGAAAAAGTAATTGATGGACTTTCTGGTTCAGGCATTAGAGGGATAAGATATATTCTTGAGTCAAACTCAGACGTTTACTTTAATGATCATAATCCTATAGCGACAAAACTAATCGAAAAGAATCTTAAGTTAAATTCTCTTGAGGCCACTGTAACAAAATCAGATTTTAATCATGTTCATGGAAAATTTGGAGTTGTAGATATAGATCCATTTGGGTCTCCTGTGAGATTTCTAGACGGCGCATTTAGAATATTAAAAAATGATTCTTACTTATTCTTGACTGCAACTGATACTTCTGCATTGACCGGTGCCCATATATACTCTTGCAGAAGAAAGTATGATTCAAAACCACTAAACTGTAGCTTTACACATGAACTTGCTGTTAGAATATTAATAGGAAAAGTTGTCAGAAATGCAGCAAAATATAATTTAGCAGTAAGACCAATATTATCCTATACAAAGGAGCACTTTATAAGGGCTTATTTTGAAGTGAAGCGTGGCAAAGAAAAGACAAATAAAACGCTTAACAATATTGGATTTGCATTAAAGTGCAAATGTGGATTTAGGGAAACCTCTAATTTTTTCATTCCAGTTTGTCCAAATTGCTCTGAGAAGGTATTGTTCTCACACCCTATATGGGTATCAAATATTAAAGACAGTGGATTTGTTAAAAAGTGTGTGAAAGAGTACGAATCAGAAAATTTTTTAAGCGATAAACCTCTAAATCTGCTGAAAACTATCGAGGGTGAAATTGATGTACCCCTGTTTTATGATATCCACGAACTTTCTCATATTTACAAAATCAAAATTCCAAAAACAGAAGAAATTATTAAGGAATTAAAAGAGTTGGGTTTTGATGCATCAGCTACTCATTTCTCTCCCGTGTCCGTTAAAACTAATGCCGATATTAATAATGTTTTGAGGTGTCTATATGAATAAAATTAATTTTGGAAGGTTGTTAATTATTATTTCAATAATTGGATTGATATTCTCTATTTCAATGTCCTCTTTGATACTGATTAATCTAAATGATGTCTATGAAAAAAGTGTTCCTATTTTTGATAAAATAGATATTATAAAAGCTCATGTAGATAATTTTGATGAAAATTTAGAGGAATTCAATCATCACCTAAAAGATGTTAATACAAAAGATTATATGCATAAGCTAACTAATATGAGGTCATTAATTATTACTTTAAACTCCTTTGGACTTGGCAGCTTAGTTTCTGGAATAAATGAAGATATATCCAGATTAGAGGATGTATTAAATAATTTAGAAAAGCTAAAACTTAATCTAGATTCTGCTAGAAACGATTTTTCACAAATTAAGACATCACTTATAGAGTACGATGCTGTCAAAAAAAACATAATTGATTTTATAAGAACCCTTAGGATTTATGTTACCGGAATGATGATTTATTTGATTACCTTAAATGGATTATTGCTATATGTGGGATATTACTTTTTTTTAAAATCAAAAGAATAAACTATAAAAATTTTTCAAATCTGTCTTTCTTTGCCTTGCATATAGGACATATTTCTGGCGGTCCATCCCTAGCACACAAATACCCACAAACTTTACATCGCCAAATTGGATATTTTAGGGAAGATGTGATTTCGATCTTACTTTCTTTTTGTTTTATTTTTTCTTTCTCCGTGAGTCTTCTATCAGGGATAGAAACTAGTTCCTTTTTACCGTTGAGAACATCTTGAGAAACATATAATGCACAATAGCAAGTTCCATATTCTTCTAAATCAGAATCCCTGTAATCACAAGGGCAAATTATATCTAGATCTTCATCCTTTACTCCGCTAGAGATTCTGCATGGGCATGCTTGGTAGCTATATCTGTCCTGATTTACTAAGAGTCCCTTAACAAGTTTTTTAGTAAAATTTGTGTCAGGATTTAATTGATACCCTCCGGCTTCCGCATCTTTTTTTAATTTTTCATAAAATTTATTAATTCTATCTTCAGGCATATCCTCATACATTAAGATAAAGCCTCCTTTATTTCAGTCGCTTTGAATCCGACAATAGTTTTGTCATTATTAATCACTAATGTAGGAAAAGAGCAATTTTTATTATATTTTCTCACTTCATCTATGGCATATTGCTTTGTGTCCCCTTGCAATAGGTCTACATAAATAAACTTGAATTCAATTCCTAATTCTTTTAGAAGATCTTTTGTTTTTTCACACCAAGCACAAGTGCTAAGTGCATATAATTTTATATCTCCTTTATTTTTTCCTTTGACAAGTTCAAAAATAAGTTCCATTTTCTAACCTCTTATATATGAAACAATAATAACTTATAATATTTAAAGCATATCATTATTTATTATTAGTTGAAGCATGCTCAATTTTCATTGTAGGGTCCTAAAAAAATTCTGAGATTTTTAAGTGATTTAATTTTATCTTCATTACCAATCTTAGCCTCTTTTATGGCGTTAGACAATATTTCTGCAGCATCATTCATACCTTTTCTGTTAACTGGTCTTGGTACACCATCTTTACCGCCAAAAGCAAATGAATATTTTACAGGATCCTTCCAAGACAAGGCAGCTCCGTAAATAAGTTCAGATATTAATGCTAATCCCTTAATTGTAGATCGCCCCACACCCTTAAAAGCAAGAATGTCTTCAAAGTTATTTAAATCTGCTTCATAAATATCCCTTAAGATATTCCAGTTTACTCTTTTTGGTAAAACAGCCACGTCAAAATTATGACTAGTATTTATAATATTTGATTCATCAATAAAAGACATGAGGGAGGTCTGATTAATATCAGTTAACGATTCTATCAATCTTTGAACTCTACTAGGCCCTTCCTTAAGGATATCAGGTATTATATCTCTTGCTTCAGCACTATCTTTAGAAGTAAGATCTAATGTTTTTATTTTGATTATATCAGAAACAATACCCGTATGAGGCTCTTCAATGTAATTGCCAATTCTATTTGACCAATGATATCTTCTTGCGTAACCTCCCTCTACGTTTAATCCTTGCTGCACTACGCTCCATCCGCCCTTGTCAGAAAAAATCGTAACATGATGATACAAATCAAATCCATCTTGGATTGCTGCACTATCAATTTTTGCAGTGATTTTGCTTGTGTATTGCAATTCCTTTATTTTTTTGTCAGATAATCCAAATTGAGATCCGATCATTTCAATATCTAGGAGAGTATTTTTTGAATTTTTTCCTTTACCTCCTGCAAATCCAATCCCAAATTCTTCAGGATCAATAGAACTTTTTAAAACTCCAGTAAGGACTGTTGTAGTCCCAGAAGAATGCCAGTCAAATGCTAGCACACATGACAGCGCTTGAAAAAAGAAAGGGTCTGATAACCTTTCCAATAATCCTTCTGTTCCGTATTCGTAAATAAGAATTTCTAGTATGGGCTTTGACAATTTTTTCATTCTTTTTAGGAGCCAGTAGGGCGCTTTACCACCATGTAAAGGAAGATCCATAGATCCAGAGTGTCGCATGTTTTGTAATTAATTTTTATTTAAATAAGGTTTTAGGTGATATTTGTATTTTTAATTTAAGAAAAAATAATTCAGTTTCTACTAAATAATTAATCTTAGATAGCAAGAACTTTGATTTCTCTTGAAATAACATCAATTGGATTCTCGAATTTAGAGAGTATTTTCTTGTTATTATCATGGTAGATGTCTAAATTTTTATCCTTTTCTATAAATCTGGTAATTTTTTCCGGATCCAATAGGTGAGTTTTAAGCCCCTGTTCAATCATTTTCTTCGTAACTGCCAAAAGTTTCTCTGGATAAGTTGTAAGGGCGGGTGTATTTAAGGCAACTGCTTCCCTATTCATACTCCCGCCAGCACTTATAACAAGGTCAGAATATTTCATAAGACTTAAGGCATCAACAGATTCTGAGGGGATAATAACATTATCATAGTCAAACACAGACTTCTGTTCTTCAAATCTTGGAAATACTACAAACTGGTAATCTTTTAGAAACTTTGTTTTTTCAAGTATTGCCTTAATTATCGTTTTGTCTTTATTGCCATTATAATAATTTGCTTTTACAGGTTCTGGCCTCATGACAATTGTCAATTTGTCTTCTGAAAGGCCTAATTGCGAAATAAAAGAATAATCGTATTTAAAATCACTAACATTTGCAATTTCACAAAATCCGTTAAAACGAGTTACTTGACTTTCATGCACACCATATTTTGTTATTTCTTCAAGGGGTATAGCATCTGGTGCAATTACCTTTGAAGATAACGGAAGCATAAGCTTGTTTTGGGCAATTGCAGTTTCATTGTCAAGTATGCAAATTGAGGGGATCCCAAGGCCATAAGATACTCTAGCCCCTTCAACTGAATGTTTATATATTGTCAAATCAATATCTTCACTATTGATTATTTCAGAAAGCTCAAGAATTCTTTTTGAACTTTCTATAAGTTTTGATTTTTTACAGAATCCACCATGTTTACCTACTACAGTGTGTTTTATGCCATGGAGGTCCAATAAAGAGGATAATCCATCAAAATCCCTGGAAGTGACAAAAGTTTCATGTCCTTTTGACTGTAAGCTCTTTATAATTCCCTTAAAAAAATTAACATGCGGGGTATTTGATATGTCTATCCATACTTTCATCTTTATCGAACTTCAATTCTTTTAATATGTATTTTAAAGTTTCGGGTATAATTGTTTCATCATGAAATAAAATAAGTTTAAATTACCCTCTAAATTGATATTAAGATATTAAAACAACTTATAACAATTCCAAAGGCTCAATTATAGTATATTTAGTCATAAATAGCTTAATAACTTGTTATTTTACCCACCATGCGCTGTAGCAAGTATTTTTAAAATTTCACCACTTTCGATTTTATCCTCTATTGAGGTTAACATTCTATCTCCAACCATTACAAGCATATATTCATTTATTTTATCATTGTGGATGGCGGAATTCATAAATTCTTTGTTGTATTTATTTGAGATATATTCGATTACTTCTTTGAAAGACATACTATTACAAGGTATGTCAATTTCATTTACCCCAAGAATATCTCTATATTCAGCATATATTTTTACTTTTATCATAGACACCTATAAAAAGAGTAAATTACAATCTTTTTAAATGTTTTGAAATTTTTTATACTAGACACTTCGGATTATCAATTACTTATAGTTTTTGTATTATATGCTTCTTTCAAACGCCTTTAAAAAATTTAAAAATTATCACCTCAAAAACTTTTTAAATGTATATGCTGTTATATACATTGGTGATATCAATGGTATTTTGTACAAGTTGTGGCTCTCAAAATCCCGATGGCAGTAAATTCTGTACGGGATGCGGTGCAAAATTTGGTGAAGGAAGTACAACAAATCCAGGATCCTCTGCTACTGGGGGTCAGGGGTATGATTTTGAAATTAAAGATAAACCTGTGTTTAGTATTTTAAATGTTAATCTTAAGAGCGGGCAATCTATTGTAGCCGAAGCAGGGGCAATGGTAAGCATGACCCCAAATGTAAGCCTTAAAACTGAAATGAAAGGGGGGCTAGGGGGGGCTTTAAAAAGAGGTGTCTTGGGAGGAGAATCTATATTTATGAACACATTCACAAGCAATGGTCCAGGAAGTATAAGCTTTGCCCCAGGATATCCAGGAGATATAACCCATATAAAAATGAAAGGAGAAACATGGTTTCTAGAGAGAGGGGCTTATATGTGCTCTTCACCTGAAGTAGTCATAGATACTAAATTTCAAGGACTTAAGGGACTAGTTTCTGGAGAAGGTTTATTCTTCCTAAAGGCTGATGGTTTTGGAGATTTATTTATTACTAACTATGGCTCCATCATTAAAAGAGAACTAAAAGGCGAATCGTTTAAAGTGGACACTGGTCACCTTGTTGCTTTTTCAAGTGGCATTACATATAATATTGAAAAAGTAGGTGGATGGAAATCTACACTTCTAAGCGGAGAAGGATTAATAGCAAATGTTTCTGGCACTGGAACACTATACATACAGACAAGATGTGCCCAAGCACTTGCACAATGGCTTGTACCATTTATGCCATCGGGTGGTGCAGGAGGAAGTGGATTTAAGATAGGATAAAGTTATAGTTAATAATTTTTATTCTTTTTTTTCTATTAAGTCAATTTTTATGGGCTTCTTTACTGCAAATCCTGCCTCGGCTTCACATGCTTTTAATATTGCGCATGGAACTGGACAGACAGCATGCAAAATATCTGCATTTTGGTAAACCGGATTAATTGGTATCTTCTTGAACACGACATCTTTATCTAATGTTTCAATATCTTCTGCAAATTTTTCAATTAATTTGCATTTGGTGTCTATTTCAACTTTAAATCCGAGTCCCTTCCTTTTCACTTTTACTTTACTAATAAATCCACAAGCGCCTGAATCAACTAATGCTTCAATCATTTCAATCACATGTTTTAAGTATACTATCAATATTATGATCATCAACTATGACATATTTATAGCCTTGTTCTGTCAAAAATATTTGTCTGTTAGAAGAATATTCCTGATCTCTTGTATCTTTTGTAACTATTGAATAAAATTTTGCAGATGAACCGTCTTTTTTAGGTCTGAGTATTCTACCCAATCTCTGCGCTTCCTCTTGTCTAGATCCAAAAGTACCAGAGACTTGTATTGCTACATTTGCATCAGGTAAATCAATAGCAAAGTTAGCTACTTTAGATACAACTAAAATATTTATATTACCTTTTCTAAAATCAGAATAAATCCTTTCTCTATCTTTATTGGGAATTTTTCCAGTTATTAATGGAGCTTTAAGAAATTCTGCAATTTTTTCTAGCTGTTCTATATACATACCAATTATTAAAATTCTGTCATTTTTATGGTGTTCAATTATTTTCTTTACTATGTCGTATTTAAACGGATTTTCAGCAGCTATTCTATATTTATTTCTGTCATCTGAAGTTGCATATACTATTCTTGATTTTTCAGGCATATGGGCCCTAATTTCATAGCATATTGCCTCTGCGATCCATCCTTGTTGCTCAAGATTTTTCCAAGGCATATCAAATTTCTTAGGCCCAATAAGGCTAAAGACATCCTTTTCTCTTCCATCTTCTCTTACAAGAGTAGCCGTTAATCCAAGTCTTCTCTTTGACTGTATATGGGCCGTTACTTGAAATACTGGAGCAGGAAGTAAATGAACTTCATCATAGATTATTAGTCCCCAGTTTTTCTTATCAAAAATATTGAAATGGGTAAATTCTTCATCTTTTTTGCTTCTATATGTTAGAATCTGATATGTGGTTACAGTAATTTCTCTTATTTCTTTTACCTCTCCAGAATACTCACCTATTTTATCGGGAGTTATATCTGTTTTATCCAAAATTTCATCTATCCACTGTCTAACCGCAATGACATTTGGACATGTAATTAAGGTATTAGTCTTTACTTTTGACATCACTCCCATACCAATTACAGTTTTTCCTGCACCACATGGGAGAACGATTGTTCCACTACCTCCTTCTACTCCTCCCCCTTTATAGAAAACATTTACCGCATCTTCTTGGTATTTCCTAAGATGAAAATCTGTTCCACTTTTAGTAGTTTTTAAGAGATTAATCTCTAAATAATCTCCTTCTTCATACCCTGCAAGATCAAGTGCAGGCCATCCAATTTTAATTAAATCTTGTTTTAAAAATCCTCTACTGTTAATATCTACTTTAATAGTGTGAATATCAATTGAATCTAAAATATATCGTTTAATACGCTCGTTATTTTGGATTTCTTTGATTAAAATGTCATCTTGTGAAAAAAGAACTAGATCCCCGTTTACCTTCTTTAAGGATAATCTTCCAAATCTAGACATTATGTCTTTAATGTCAGTAATAACATTTGAGGGAATGTCATATCTAGAATATTTAAAAAGGATGTTAATAACTTCTTCACTTGTCAATCCTGCAGCTGCAGCATTCCAAAGCGAAAGATCTGAAAGCCTATATGTGTGGATATGCTCTGGGCTTTTCTCAAGTTCTGAAAATCTTGAGATGTCATCTCTTGCATCTTCGTACAAGGGATTTGCAACTTCAAGGAACATTGATCTATCTCCTTGTACAATTAAAGGTTTAGGTGCTTCCATTAAAAATCACCATAATTATAATATTTAATTTAATATAGTTTTTATAAAATTCTTCAGTTAGCATTTAAAGGTTTTGGGTACAATAATTTATTTTGTCGTGAGATAAACGAGTATTAACAAAGCTAATGTTGTGAATAGGTCTGGGAGTATTATAAATGGTCCAAGACCACTTGATCTAAATCCGCATACCGCTTGTAATATGGGGCTCGAAGTTAAAATGTTAATGAGAAATGCAAAAGAGAATATAGTTAAGCCTAATGAAAATGGAGATTTAGTTTTTCTATATATTTTTGCATAAAGAACAAACACCGCTAGGATTAATCCAATATTTATTAGAGAAATAGCATATTTTAGTTGGAATATATATCCCCTTTCCCAAACACCACAAACTGGATATTCGCAAACTCCATTTTGAATTAATCTATTTGGAGTTAATCCTATGCCGGATAATCCTAAATATTTACTT
>JAAZKM010000144.1 GCA_012799835.1 Candidatus Methanofastidiosia archaeon | reverse complement strand
ATATTAGATTTAGCTTCATCAATAAACTTCTCTATCATCTTTTGAAGTGAAGATTTGTCTTTGGGATAAAAACTTCCAGCGACATATGAAGGCCGAAACATATTTATTATTTAGTCTTGAAATTTATATGCCTTTCTTAATAATATAATTTGATAATAATCAATATAATATTAATAAAATTTCTATTAATGGTTAAATTTTATTGAATATCTTTAATCTTCATTTATTTTAATCTTTTTTTTGAGAGAAACATTTATAAGTATTCAGTAAAGATTTAATTATCTAGGGTCTTGGGACCCGTAGCCCAGTGGATAAGGCGACGGCCTTCTAAGCCGTAGATCGAGGGTTCGAATCCCTCCGGGTCCGCATATACTTATTCTAGCGGGGTAGGGCAGCTAGGAGTGCCCGGCGGGCTCATAACCCGCAGGCCAGTGGTTCAAATCCACTCCCCGCTACCAAATTTATTTAGAATAGGGTTATTTATTTGTCAATGCATATATGATTGAAATGTATCCCAAAATTGTGCTTATTAGCACAATTTCACTTTTACCATAAAATGATACTCTCAAAACATCCATAAGAAATGGAAGTGAAAAAAGAGCGAAACCAATGGATATGTATTTATGAAGATCCTTCTTTCCACCAAGATATTTAAAATAAGCAATTATTGCGATTACGCTTGTAAAAATAAGATTAATCAATATCGTTGAAGCCATACCAATTGAGCTATATTACTTTTTATAAACATTTCCAATATTTGTTTATTATAACGTATTTTCATTAATACTTAGAAAGTTAATCCGACTAGGGCCCAATAAATAGTTATTTGCTCAATACATTTATTTTTTAATTAATTTATCAAAACATTTTTAAATATTTATTTGTTTGAGCTTACATCGATTATACAATCGATGGAAAATTGAGATAAAAAGATGATAAGTCTATTGTCAAGATGGAAAATAATAGATTTAATTATTATAAAAATTATTCAATTCCCAATTTTTCAATAAAACTAAGTGTTACACAATTTGTAAATTTTCAAGATCCGATTAAATACTATATATGACAAAGAAAATAGTGATATTATGATTGAAGTAATTGTCTGGATGTTCATGACCTTAGGCATAGGGTCGCTATCTGCAGTTATTGCAAAGAAATATGGCGTGGAATACATTATAGGGATGTTTGCATGTTTTACTGTTATTGCGAATATAATCGCATCAAAGATTGTAATATTTGGGCCTTTTTCAGTACCTGCGGCAGTTTTAGCATATTCAACAACTTTTTTACTAACTGATTTCCTTTCTGAACTTTATTCTGAAAAAGAGGCTTTAAAAGCCGTATCTATAGGATTCATATCAAATATAGTATTAGTTCTTTTTACCTGGATTGCATTAAAGTGGCAAGGGGCTCCATTTTGGCAAGGGCAATCCGCGTTTGAGTCAGTATTTGGGATAGTGCCTAGAATAGTTCTTGGATCAATGATCGCATATGTAGTCTCACAAAATCTTGATGTAAAAATATTTATGTTTCTTAAGAGAAAATATCCCAAACACCTATGGCTTAGAAACAATGCTGGGACTATGATAAGTCAATTTGTTGACACTATAATCTTTATTACGATAGCGTTTTATGGCACAAATTCTTTGGAAGTTTTAATTTCACTGATTATAGGCCAGTATATTGTAAAATGGATAATTGCCTTATCCGATACTCCATTTTTATATCTAATAAAATATATTTACAACAAATACTAATGTTTCAAAATTAACCATTTAATTTATATACTTTCAATTTTAAGTATAATGGGGGTACTATGGAAAAAGAAATTGATAGGGATGTGGATGGGGTTCCGAAACCAAAGTTTAATAATAGGGACAGCATAATCCTTGCAGTAATAATCATAGTATTCATGATAATTGCTTATATTTTGTTTGTGTGATCTATTCATGGAGCATCTACCAAAATTTAAACTATGGCTTGAAGATAAGGACAAGAAATACGTCTTGGGAAAGGGAACTGCAGATCTGCTACTCAAGATTAAAGAATTAAGATCAATTTCTGAAGCTGCAAATTTTTATAATATTTCTTATGCACATGCTTGGAGAAAAATTAGATCAATTGAAAAGAGCTCAGGCCAAGAGCTTATCTCTAAGACACGGGGAGGCAAGGGCGGGGGACATTCAGAGCTTACGCCTTTCGGTGAAAAAATTCTATCTGAATATATAAACGCAAAAGAAGCAGTTGAAAAATGCATCAGAGATTTATAATTTTTCTATTATTTCTATTATTTTATTTATATCCCTATAGTTAATTACGGGTATGCCTTTATACTCTTTTATATCATTTGAAATTAAACCTGAGATGCATATTACCTCTTTTTTTAAATCTTTTATTATGTCATTTTCATCTCTGGCACATAATATTTTAGGGCATTTGTAATCTCTAAATCCTTCAAGAATAAGGTAATCTGACTCAAAGTTATTAAAAAATTCTTCATTATTTTGATCGTAATACAATACGACCTTGCCTTTGGGATACACTATTCCGACTCTTTCTGCTCCGGAAAGATGATGTTTATAGGTGTCAGTTCCTTCGGATTCCAAAGAGAAATCCTCAATATGAATACTTTTTGCCGAGGAAACTGAGTAACCCCTTTTAACTAAAGCATTTATAATTGAAGTCACAACTGTCGTTTTTCCGGACTTCTTAAAACCATAAACCCCGATTATTTTCATAAAAATAAAAACATTATTTACTTTATAAGCTAAATCATGGGAATATTTAAAAGTAGTTCTATTAGACATTATTGCATGGGAAAGATAAAGGTTGAGGTAAATAATATCTCTAAGAGCTTTTCTAAATCAGAGGATGGAAAACCTCTTCCTGTTGTTGATAAAGTCAATTTTAAAGTAAAAGATGGCGAATTTCTCTGTTTAGTTGGATCTTCGGGGTGCGGAAAAACAACAATTTTGAGGATAATAGCCGGCCTACTAAATGCCGATTCTGGCGAAGTTCTAATCGATGGGAAAAAAGTTGAAACCCCCTCTTCAAAAAGAGGCATGGTATTCCAAGAATTTGCGTTATTTCCATGGAGAACAGTAAAGAAAAATGTTGAATTTGGCCTCGAATACAAGGGGGTATCTGCCAAAGAAAGGGATGAATTATCTGATAAATTCATCGCCATGGTGGGATTAGAAGGACACAAAAATAGCTATCCCCATCAGTTGTCTGGAGGTATGAAGCAAAGAGTTGCTATTGCAAGAGCTTTAGTTAATGACCCAGATGTTTTACTAATGGATGAGCCATTTGGTGCTTTAGATGCACAGACAAGAAATATTCTTCAAGATGAGCTATTGAGAATTTGGGCACAAACAAAAAAAACAATTATTTTTATCACACACAATGTGGATGAAGCAGTTTATCTTGGGGATAGAGTGCTTATTTTATCCAAAAGACCTGCAAAAATAAAGAAGGAATTTGATATTCCTCTTGCTAGAAAAAGGAATAGGACCACTATTGAATTTGTAGCTTTAAGAAAAGAAATATTAGATCAATTGATGGAAGAAATTAATATACAGTCCCTTCCATCCACATAAGAAACTTTTTCTCTACAATGTATCTAAAGGCCCAATTTATACCAAGGCCAATTAGGCCCAACATGATCATATAAGCAAGAACATTATCCATTCTATGAAGGTAATAATACCACCAGATTTTATACCCGAGACCATTTTTACTCACACCAAAAAGTTCAGCAGCAACGAGGCACATCCATCCAATACCCATTGCAACTCTAAGTCCAACAGCTATATGTGGCAGAGATGAAGGCAATCCAACGGATTTAAGTAGGTCTCTGCTTCTTGTACATCCTAAAACTTTGGCGGCTTCAACTAATGTTTTGGGTATGCTGCTAAATCCGGAGTATGTATTTGTTAGAATTGGAAAAAATGCACCAACAAATATTATGAATCCAGCGGATTGGTGGGTCAATCCAAACCAAACTATTGCAAAAGGTATCCATGCTAAAGGCGGAACAGGTCTTAACAGTTCAACAACAGGATCCATAAGATTGTCCACTTTTCTAAACCATCCCATTCCCATTCCTATAGGTATGCCAAATATGATTGCAAAGAACATCCCCAATACAAAATGATATAGACTTATAATTAAATCTGAGAATATCTCCATACTTTTTACAAGATTGTATAGGGAGGTCATTGTATCAACAAAACTTGGCAATAAAAAAGAATTTCTTACTATAAAAACTGCAACAAATTCCCATAAAGCAATTGCTATTCCAAGAGAAATGATGGTATAAGTCCTATACTTTTTTAATAAACTGTCATAATTATTCATTTGAACAAAAAATAAAAAATTTATTTAAATATTTATCCATTACTTCTTAATAGCTTCATTATAAAGTTTAGTGTCTATTAGATCTTTTGAGGTAAGTAGTTTTTTAGTATACTTAAGATTATAGTGCTCTATTCCATAGACTTCAATATATTCTATTATCTTATTAGGATCGTGAATGAATGTGGTGTCAGAGTTTTTAATTGAATATATAATGGACTCTTTGGACAATCCAAGTTTTTTTGAAGCTATTTCTGCAGATTCTTCAGGATTCTCTTCAATAAATTCTGTGGCTTTGATATGGATTCTTATTATCTCCTTGACCAGTTCTGGATTTTCTCTTATCAATTTTCCGTTGACCAATAGAACGCAACATGCATGACCGGGCCACATTTCTCCTGAAGAAACAACGTTTTTTCCATTACCACTTATTTCTAAAAAGGCAGGTGATGGTTCGGGTAGGAATACTGCATCCAACTGTTTTGCAGCCAAAGCCGTAGTTGCATCTCCTGGTGTCATTGGCTTGATATCCACTTTAGAAACATCTATCCCATTATCAGTTAGCCATTTTTTTAGAACCATATCTTGTATTGAGCCAGGCGGAAATGTGCCAATTTTTTTCCCAACAAGATATGAGGGGCCGGTATAATTACTTTCTGGTCGTACGACTATGCCGGATCCTTGTGTTTGAACGGCTGCTACAATCTTGGCATCCAATCCTTGATCAATTGCAGGTATGGGGGGTGTAGCACCTACATAAGCTATGTCAATATCCCCACCTAACATTGCTTGCATTTCCGGTGGCCCAGATGGAAATTCGTAGTCTGTTACTTTTTCAATTCCAAATTTTTTTAGATCGTTTAGCCACCATCCCTTTTCCATTGCGACCATTTCTGCAATCTGGTGGGTGCTAGGCTGGTAACCTATCCTAAGTTCAGTCATTTTTTTAGCGCTGTCTTTATCTTGTCCAACACAACCTAATAAAAGTGCTGTAACAATCAATATAGAAGATACTATGGCAAATGTTTTTTTCATTTGTTTCACCAACGCTATTATCATTATCTTTCTTATAAGTTTTTCTATTATAGTATAATTAATTTACCCATAAGTATAAATATGATTATAATTAATATACTTTAAGGTGATAATCTGGGGCTCAAAGAAGCAGAGAGATTAAGAGAGATAATTTTTCTTTCAAATAGTGAGTTTAAAATTGAACTGGAATCCCTTTTAGTTAATACTTTTGGTAGTATCAAGAATTTTTCTGATATTTCAGGGATACCTCTTCCAACTATCTATAAAATTATTTCAGGAAATAGAGATCCCAACATAAAGACTATTAGAAAAATATATGATGTACTACGAAAAGGAGAGGAAAATTCTAATAAATTTATTGCACTTGTAGCCTCAAGATCAGTTCTAAACATGCTTGACGAGAATTATATATTGGATAATGAAAATAAATATTTGATTAAAGAGTATTCTGTCACAAATATTGAAGAAGTGTTCATCCAATCAATAAGGGCAGAAAGAGACGGGGCTAGTGCATTGGTATGTGCCCCCATAGTAAGCTCAATTGTAGAAAAAGTCGTTACAATCCCAGTTGTGACAATAATGCCTCAAAAAAGTACATTAATCGCCTTAAAAACTGCGGCTAAAAAAATAAAATCATAATTCTTTACTATTTTCCTAAACGGATAATAAGATTTAAATATTCCTTTTTCCTAGATATGTAGGGATATAAGGTGTTTTTATGAAAAATAAAACAAGAGTGATATCACTTGTTATAACGACATTGTTGTGTTTGAGTCTTCTAACAACTGCAACTAGCGTGACTCCTATAAATCCTATTATTCCTGGAATAATTGCTTCTTTAATTCACAAGCCTGTTGAGTCTATTAGTGGCAGTTTAACAAGTATGGGAACAAAATACGACGGACAAATCTACACGGCAGGTGATCAAGGTGGCAATCACCAGGTAAAATGCTTTTTAGCTTTTGATATTTCTAGTATACCAGCAGATGCCACCATTACATCTGCAACGCTAGGCTTGACAGACAATAGAATAGTCCTAGGAAATCCATTTGCAACTTTAGGAAAACTATCAGTATACAACGTCAATTATGGGAATACCTTAGAATTATCTGATTTCGATGGTCCAAAACTTTCTACAGTATGGTCTGGCAATTCCCTACCATCTGAAGTAATTGAAGTTAAATCAGCGGTGCAAAATGCAGTTTCTTCTGGGAAAAAATATGTTCAATTTAGGATCGAATTCACTAAAAAAACGGATAGCGATAATTCAGTTGATAGGATTGAGTTCAAAAATCCAACTTTAATGTACTTTTACTCTACACCATCAGTAAATAAACCTGATTTCAAAATTACAAATATTGAGAAAGGAACTTCAAATATGGTAGTTGTCACTATTGCTAATAGCGGTGCAGGTAGTTATAACGGAGAAGTTGGCTTAAAGATATGGTTTAATGGAGTTACAAAATTTGATGGATTAGGGACTGTGACTTTGCCTGCTGGATCATCAGCCACGGTCAAATTTCCGACACTAATACTCCCTGAAGGATCCACTACTGTTAAAGTCGCCATAGATCCTTCAAACGTCATTTCAGAAGAAAATGAAACAAACAACGAACGCACTCAAACTTTAACAGTCGCCTCTACACCAACGCCATCAAATAATCCCCCCACGGCCGATGCAGGTCCTAACAAAACTTCTAAAGTAGGACAACCAGTTACATTTAATGGTTCTGGATCTACCGATTCTGACGGCACAATAGTTAATTATTCTTGGGATTTTGGGGATGGCGGAAGCTCTTTAGGGGCAATTGTAAGCCACGTCTATTCTTCTCCGGGCACATATACTGTTTCATTGACAGTTACGGATAATAGT
>JAAZKM010000143.1 GCA_012799835.1 Candidatus Methanofastidiosia archaeon | reverse complement strand
TCTATTAAATTATATTCATTAAGAGTTTCTTCCTTTTTTTGAACATTCAGAAGTACTGTTTCTTCGTTTTGTATATTGAATTCTATATTCATAACTGTCTGATAAACTGAATTACAAAGTTAATTAATTTCTAAGTTCCCCGACATCAACTTCGGCAACAAGGTGTCGCGAGTTTGGGTTAAGGTTTGTATCTGTTCTTTATTACGAAATACTTTTTCGAATAAATGAGAAATAACATCTTCAAAAAGATTCAATGTGCCTTCATCAGGTATTAATGATAAATAGTTTTTCAAATCAGTTTGAGTTATAAGAGGTTGTGTACTTCCTCTATTTAACGAATTCATATCAATCATCCGTAAAATAAAATAAGCGTAATAAAAATATGAATAGGGTTTCATTATTAAAACATTATCAGAATACCATTTTTTGCCATACGAAATATCGACTGCCCCTAATGTTCCAACTCTACCAGTTATTAAAAATTTATCCTCAAGTAAATAATCATCGGTTTTACCCAATTCGCCATTTGCTCCTACAACAGGATATTTTCCGTCAATTTTAAATTCACTTCTTTTCAGACCCTTTCCTGTTTTTATATCTGTCAATTCTTCAAATTTTCCCATTCTCCACCCCTTCGGCAAGCCTTCCACCAATTCCCCATCAAATCCCGGAAAGTTAAAATCCACAAACCATTCTTTAAAAATAGCCTGTGCTATGTCTTCAAGGGTTTGGTTCATTTGTTTGAGCAGTTCTATTTTATCGTCTAATGAAGATAGGATTTGGGCGATTTCTTTTTGAGTAATAAGGTCGGGAACCTGGATTTCTAACTCTTCTAATGCGGACTTTTCTACTCGTTGCCTTCCCGAGGTACCGGACATCATTTGAATAGCATTGTTTCGGACATAGTCTGAACGCATCAGATAATAAACAAAATCTGTATCTGAAATATTTTCCTTCCCTCTGAATATCAAAAATTCAGTAGAACCAAAACCAACATTATTTTCGAGTTCTTTTACCTGACAAATTTTTCCATTCTCCAAACAAGGTGTAATCCTTGCAAACAATGTATCGCCATTTTCAAATTTAGCTCCTCCTTTCAGCTCTTTTTTAGCTGATGGTGCCACATATTTGAAAGTAGCATCCAAATCTTTCATCTCAACAAAAGAATATTCATTGCCCTGCTTCAAAGAAACTCTTGGATTTATCTCTACAAAGTCACTTAACTTATATGTTTTCCAGTTGCTCATTAGATCAGTTCAATATTATATATAGTTTCAATAATTTCTTTTGTTTCTTCGTCAGCAAGTTTTGTAGTCATAATAACTTCTTGTTGTTTTTTATTTCCCCCTTCTTTATAGAAAACAACTATAGAAGAATGAACCAATATATATTCGTCTTCCTCTTCAGAAGGTGGCATTCGTTCAATTTTGGTGGATGGCTCCTGTATTTTAAAGTTTTCAATCTTACCTGTGCCCGTTTCCGTTACAATCTCCGATTTCTGTTTGAGTTCATCGTCTAAGTAATCCAGGAAATACTCCGAATGGG
>JAAZKM010000142.1 GCA_012799835.1 Candidatus Methanofastidiosia archaeon | reverse complement strand
TTGATTTATTGAAAGTTCGTCTTAAATTCAGCAGAATTTGTTTTGTGGGCATATCGCATTTAATCATAAAAACATAATCAAAAGATATGTTCTGATTTTCTTTGATAATCGCATCGAAATATTTCTTTGTTTTTAAATAAAAAAACTTAGGGCTGATCTTCAAGAGAGCCCTTTCCCATGCTTTGCGGACCGATCGAACGTCATAAAAAAAAACAGTTGCTCCCATTTCCTCCATCTTTTTTCTTATTACATGTTCATATCCGAAAAAAGACGGTGCAAAAAAAAGTATTTTTTTCCCATACAATAGCTTTTCAGGTGTGTTTGGTTTCACTTGAATAGCCTCTTCCTCTTCATTTCTTCTACTGATTCTTCATAATAATCACGCTCTACCGGTTGGGTTTCAACCCAGTCAATGAAATCGGAAATACCGCGTCGAAAATCAATTTTTGGCTGATATCCCAGTTTTTCTTGTATTTTTGTTAAATCTGCTAAATTATACCTGATATCCCCCAAGCGGTAATTACCTGAAACCTGCACGTGAATCCCTGATTTATACTTCTCCCTTAATGTTTCCGCAACGGTCAGAACCTCAACACTTTCTCCAGAACCTACGTTAAAAACATTAAAATTGGGCGTTTCCTTTTCTATGCCAAGAACAATAGCATCGGTAACATCTTCAATATAAACAAAATCTCTTGTTTCATGACCATCCTCAAATATATTCAAAGCGTTTCCATTTTTAATCCTCGTTGAAAAAATGGATAAAATCCCGGTGTATGGATTTTTCAGGGACTGCCCCGGGCCATAAACATTCTGAAAGCGAAAAGCTACCACGGGAAGATTAAGTGATTGACCGACGAGAAAACAAAGTTGTTCCTGAGCCTGTTTCGTGAAACCATAGACTGAGGTGGGATGAAGCAATGAATTTTCATCCGTAGGCAACATCGTTGTATTTTTATTACATATTGGGCATTTAACATTGAAATCGCCAATAGATAAATACTTGTCAGTTCTAGAAACTGGATAAACCACACCATGAGTCGGGCAAAGACACTTACCTTCGCCGTAAACAGCACGAGATGAAGCCAGGACTATTTTTTTCACATCGTGTTTTTCATTAGTCAAAATCTTAAGCAGATTTGCAGTACCTCCAATATTGCACGAAACATATTTTTCAATTTCGTACATCGACTGCCCTGTTCCTGTTTCTGCTGCAAGATGGACGACAATATCTATTTTTTCAAGAGATTTTTTCCAGTCTTCCTTATTTTCGACCGAACCTCTAATGAATCGTACACGGTCTTTTATAAGAGAATAGGTATAGGAATAACCGGGGTCATCTCCATGAACCTGGGGGCTGAGATTATCAAGAACGGTAACCTCGTACCCTGAACCCAGTAATTTCAGGGCGAGATTGCTCCCTATGAAACCTGCTCCTCCGCTAATTAAAATATTTTTCACTATGGATGCATTCTCCTTATTAAAGTTTTTTTAACTTCTTCGAATACCGTATTTGGGTGACATATTTTTTTCAGAATCATCGGTTTAGAGTGCATTAGGTCTGTTTTACATAGAAAGCTGCTTTACCGTTCAAAGTTTGATGTGAGCAGATTTGGTTTTAGATAACCCAAACAACTCTCAGAGGGTATTTTAAATTTCTTAAAAGTCTATTTGGGACA
>JAAZKM010000141.1 GCA_012799835.1 Candidatus Methanofastidiosia archaeon | reverse complement strand
TGCCTCTTTAAGATATTTGATAGTATATTTGTTGTCAAGTCTTATAGCTTGTAATAAAAAGTCAAATAAGAACTACAGATACCTTCACATATCTTTTCTTAAAGATTTAAAGGATCCTATGGGCCTCTTTTTTTTAAATGGAATACCTACAAATCTATCTTCACTAACAGATTTAACATCTTCTACTGAAACAAAAGAATCAGGGATATACTTGTTAATTGCATCATATATCATGTCTAGTTTTTTTCGTTTAACTACTGTAAAAAGAATCTTTACATTTCCTTTTATTCCTTTGGCATCAATTATGGTAACTCCACATTTTTCTTTCTTTAAAAATTTAAGGAAATCATCAGTTTTTTCTTTTGTTATAATTCTTGCAATCACATGCCCAACAGCAAGCCTTTCCTCAATCACGATTCCAACATAATTTCCCGCTGCAAATCCTGCTGCATACGATATATAATGTATGACACTGTTTACATTTTGCATTACCTGGCCGATTACATTAATCCAGATAAAAACTTCAAAAAATCCTACTAATGGCGCAAGTTTCTTAAGATTTTTTGATACGAAAATAATCCTCATAGTTCCTAAGCTAACATCGGCCACCCTTGCAAGAAAAATTAATACGGGTAAAACCCAAAACATCAAATTCATCCAAGTCCCCATCAGTAGAACTAATAATTAGTATAAAAGTATTTATGTAGTAGTCCAAATACATGTAAAAAAGTTACTCATAAGTCATTATTATTTCTTACAAGTCGAAATATTTTTAAACGATTATTCAATTAATTAAAATGAGAGCGTTATGCCTAAAGTATTTCCAGAATACAGAGAAGAAGCAAAAAATAGAATAATAAAGCAATCTGTAAAGTTCTTTTCTGAAAAAGGATATTATAAAACGAAGATGGCTGAAATTGCAGAGTGTCTTGGGGTTAGCAAAGGGGCAATATATCAGTATTTTAAAAGTAAATAAGAACTTTTTTTGGAAGTAATAAAATTTTATGTCGAATACACTCAAAAAGATTTAGTGACATTTTTGAATTCAAGACCTCCCCAAGACATATCTACGGATGAATTTTTTGACATTATGTTTAACTTAGAGCAGTCTGCATCATTTGAAAATTTTAAAATATTGGACAAATTATTCCCTCCTCTTGACTTTAATTTGGCAATGTCTGAGCTCATGACAAGTAATCCTTTGATGAAAGAAGAAATGACAAAATACTACAAAGATTCAATTAAACTAATGGCAGACTACTTTGAAAGTTATAAGACAAAAGGATTGATAAAAAAAGATATTGATAGTTTTTCTCTTTCAATGGGAATAACTTCTATCCAAGATGGACTCATGGCAGCTATGCAAATGGGAATTGAAATTTCTGATATAAGAAAATCGTGGAAAGAAATAACTAAAATGATTTTAAAAAGCACGTTAGTTAAATAATATTTTAATTTTAAATTTGAACTTACAAGTCTTCATTAAGAGTTCTGTCAAAATATTTCAAACTCCATAGCTTTATCTTAAATTTTAAAAAGTATACTAAATCCTTATATATAAAATCGACACATATCGTTACTTATGTATGTAATAGTCGTAGGTGGCGGCCTTACAGGATTCAATATTGCAAAACTCCTTATAGAAGAAGGCATTGGGGTAGTTGTTATTGAAAAGGATCTTACAAGATGTCAAGAAATATCAAAGAAGATAGATGCTCTTGTAATACAGGGTAATGGCTCGAATCCTAAAGTACTCGCTGAGGCTGGCGTGAAGGATGCGGATCTTTTAGTTGCAGTTACCAATTCTTCTGAGGTTAATCTAATATCTTGTATAACGGCAAAAAATCTTGGTGCAGTAAAAACTGTTGCTAAGATTGCAATTGAGTATACATTCGCTGAAAATATTGATTTAACTAAAGTTGGAGTAGATTACTCTTTCTCTCCTGGCACCATTATAGCTTATGATGTGGAAAGAATATTAGAACTTCCAAGTGCACTTGCTATCCAAGCTTTAGCAGATGGAAAGGTAACTATGGCAGAGTTTTTAATTAAGAATGATTCTAAATATATTGGCAGAGCTCTAAAGGAAAACATATTTCCAGAAGGCTCTATAATTGGTGCTGTCATAAAAGGAGAATACACAATAATCCCTACAGGAGAGTATGTTTTTGAAGAGGGGGATAAAGTATTCATACTTGGTAAACCAAAGCTAGTTGAAAGTATTATAGAAAAATGTAGCGAGTGTCAAAGGATAAGGAAGGTAATGATAATTGGTGCAAGTAACACTGCGGTGCAACTTGCAAAAATGCTTGAAAGAAGTATGTCTGTTAAACTGATTGATAATGATACAAAAAGATGTGAAGAAATATCTAAAATCCTACAAAAAACGCTTGTTATCAACGGGAATATAATGGACCTTTCCTTATTGAAGGATGAAGGAATTGGAGATGTCGATGCTTTTATCTCTTTAACTAAATACGACCAATTGAATTTATTTTCTTGCCTTATAGGAAAGTATTTAGGCGCTTCAAAAACCATTTCGAGAGTCGAAAATCTTGAACTCATTAGATTTTTTGAAGATATGGGAATAGACATTGCTCTAAGTCCAAAAATTTCAGCTGCAGAACATGTTATGCGTTTTATTAGAATGGGTGGACTTAAATCACTTATAATACTTCCAACAGGGCAAGCAGAAATTATAGAACTATTACCCACTAAAAATGCAAAGATACTTGGAAAGACTTTAAGGGACATCACTTTACCGGAAGAAATTCTGTTTTTAATTATTGTAAGAGATAACAAGCTTATTATTCCAAGAGGGGACGATATAGTTCAAATTGGTGATAAAGTTATTATATCTGCAAAGGTAGAAAAAATTAAAAAAATAAGAGAATTATTCGGCCAATATTAATTATTTTATTTTTTATTTTTATATGCAACGCAGGATATTTCGATATCCGAATTTTTAGGTAATTTTGATACTTCTACTGTGACTCTAGATGGTTTTATTTCACAAGAAAAAAATCTCGCATAGGTTTTATTAAATTTATCAAAGTTATCCAAATTTTTAAGATATACCTCTGATTTTATAACGTCTTGAAGTGAAAGATTTTCTTCTTTTAAAATCGATTCAATATTCTCTAAAACTACCTCTGTAGCTTTTTCAATATCATTTAGGACAATCTCCCCAGATTTTAAAATTGGAAGTTGTCCTGAAATAAATACAAGATCTCCCGCAACTATGCCTTGGGAATAAGGCCCAACAGGAGCGGGTGCATTTTTAGATTCTAATTTCTTGATCATATTTACCCCTAACCTAAGTAATTCAATAATAGATAAATATACTTATTAAACTATTCGTATAGGGTTAATTTAAAGTTTTATAAAAAATCACCTGAAAAGGAGAAGAATTAAAAAGTGAATAGACATGCCAAAATTTTAGATATTTCTAATTATAAAAAAAATAGAGGCATTATTACCCATATAAATTCAATTTTTTTAAATAATTTTATAAATAAAACAACAGTAACTAATTAGATTAAATGAGGCTAAATCCAGTTTTACATATACTTGGACAATTACTACAAGTAGTAAGCATCTCAATGATACTCCCATTGCTATGCGGGATCTACTATCATGAAAATGAATCATACATATTCTTACTCTGCATTTTAATAACTTTAATTGCAGGAACTTCATTGAAGTTATTATTCAAAGAAGAAAATATACGCCTCATTGAAGGTTTTAGTGTCGTTTCTTTTTGTTGGATAATAAT
>JAAZKM010000140.1 GCA_012799835.1 Candidatus Methanofastidiosia archaeon | reverse complement strand
TTGACCAGGAAGTTGAATACTATCCTTTCGGTTCAATGTTTGCAGCCAATAACCTGCAGAATAATTTATACCTTTACAATGGCAAGGAATTAAACAACGAGTTCTTTGAGAATTATGATTACGGGGCAAGGTTCTACGACCCACAGATTGGGAGGTGGCATGCGGTTGATCCGTTGGCAGAAAAGTACCCTAACATCTCACCGTATGCTTATGTGGCTAATATCCCGGTAAACTTCATCGACCCAGACGGTAGGAAAGTTAGAGGAATAACAAAACAAGACGCTCAAAACTTTCGCGATAATATTTATAAGGTTTTGGCAGACGATAAATTTGCTAATGTTCGCACTTTGATAGATATTAAAAGTAAAACATTTAAAAATATTGATGCAGGTAAATTAAGTTCAGCAATGGAAGGACTTACATTAACTGACGATGAAAGTGCATATATCACTATGATAACAGGTGCTATCAACTCAAAAGACGTTTACAAAGTTGAATATGTTAGTGGGGAATATACTTCTTCAGAAGGTGCAAAAGTTTTTGTAAATCACATGAATAAAGAATTAGGCGAAGGAATGGGCGATAAAATGGTAACTCCTGATGGAAAATTAAGTTCTGCTTGGATTCGTAATTCTGGCGATGGTTTAAATGTACCAACACAGAATGGCTCACACTCTTTTATTGGCGGTAGTTTACAAGGTAGCGAAAGGGCTGTTACTTCGGGACACGAAGTGTTTGGACACGGTATTCCCGCTGCTAAGAAATTAACGCTAGCAGAAAACAACGCCAATGCAATTCGGACAGACAATTTTATCCGAAGAATTTTGGGATTACCTCAAAGAGACGGCAGTAATCACGGCGGTTATAAAGAGGGACACATAACCAATCCATATATTTTACCAATATTAAAATGAAAAAAATAGCAACTATTTGTTTTACTATTTATATTACTTGCTTTTGTTATTCTCAAAGTGAATGGAAAAATATGTCTGACTCATTGGGATTAGAAAGTAGAGTTAAAGCAGATATTGTATTGTCAAAATTAGATACAACATTGGGGAGAAAAATACTATACTCTCTACAAGACAGAGATTATCTTATTATTTTTAAGCAGGATAGTTGTTATAAAGAATATGTTTTAAAAGTAGATGTATATACAAAGGATTATGGCAAAAAAAATTAAAAGAAATTCTTCCGAATTAAATTCTTCTGAAATTGAAAAGATAAACAGGTACAAAAAGAGATTTAATAAATGGCATACTAAGCAGATAGATCTTTTAACCTTTAGTATAAATCTGACATTTACCATATCCATTGCATTCTTGGGATTTATTATTAACCTATCGGAGAATAAGTGTTCGTTTTTGAAAGGGACAGTTTTTATTGTATTAGGAATTACCATAACTCTTGGACTATTAGCCCTAATTGCAAGGCTTAATGACTTTAGAGTAACAAAGAATATTATTAAAAATAGAAGACGTATCTATGAGTTAAGAAATGAAATCAAGTCTAAGGATACAGAAGCATCAGATATAAACCAACTTAAAACGCTTTTAAGCAATCAAAAATGCTGGTCAACCATCCTGGGAAACTCAACTTGGATATTGTTCTATCTGCAAATAGCATCATTACTATTAGCCATTTGGCTACTAATCCTTCAGTAGCTTTACCTCAAAAGAAAAAACAGGAAAAAAGAAAGCACCCTTCACATGCAAGAGGGGGAAAAAGCAAGGGCAGCCGGTACCACTTAAATCAAATTGGTAGTACTGGCTGTTTATATACCCTTGTTTTTTTACAGCGGGTCGGCCAGTGCGGAGCTTGCACACCTTTGCTTTGTTTTTTTGCTGGTTTTGGTCAGCTGTTAAAATCTAACTACAATATTGTTGGGAATCGATTAACATATTGTATATTTTTACTGATAATCAAACTATCATAGCATATGAGCAAATTAAGATTAACTTGGGGTAAATGTGGCGACGATGGCCACTGGTGTGACTTTCTTAGACTTGACCTAGAAACAGATTATTTTAAAGATCTCAAGGGTGTTTATGTGATCTGGAACGATGAAGATAAAGTTGTCAGAGTTGGAAGCGGTATAATAAAAGATCGTATTGCTGCCCATAGAAAAGATACTGAAATAACAGCATATGAGAATCTTAAAGTTACTTGGGCCAAAGTGAATGCAACCCAGATGGAGGGTGTAGAAAAATACTTGGCTGATGAACTTGACCCTAATGTCGGTGAACGCTTCCCTGATAGAACGCCTATATCTGTAAATCTGCCCTATGGGGTATAAACAAAATTTATTGTGGGAAAAAAGAAATCAACAGAGGCATTAGCGCTGAAGAGCAGAAAGCTAAAGAGCATAGAGGAACATATCAGGGAGGACCTGACAAACCGGACTACACCAGAGGAAATGTCAAAGGTGAAGTTAAAACTCGTGAAACTAAGCTAACTAAACCGGAGCTGCAGAAGTTGGTACAAAAAGGCGTAACAGAGGTTGACAGTAAGGCCAGATTTACAAAGCCTGCAGTCGAGTATAGAGACAGGTATAGACCAGATGTAAAGCTTATATCCAAAAAGAAGAAAATCTAATATAAATCCGGAGCACCGGGGTGCCAGAAGGGACGGCGAGCGGTGGATCCTGTGTTTTTTACTAACTTTAAGATCCTCAAATATTAGCTCTATGAAAATGAACATCAAAGAAATAGGTAAAAGGATCACCGGGATAAGTGTTCCATTCTTCGGAGTATCCTGGAATCCTCCCGAATCTGAAAGAAAAGTCGCAAAAAGAATCATGTCTTTCCTAGAGGACCGGAGAGTATTATACTCGCCATACGATATGGAAATGCCGATGCATTGTGTTAACTCTATCATTGAGATACGAAGATATCTGACTGATGAAATCGGCTCCCTGGAAAGCGGATCTGAGCTGGAAACAAATCTCAGGGCATTAAGAGCAGCCTGCCGAAAGTTCCTGGATAAAACACAAGACAATAAACATGAAATGAGATACCTGAGACCACCCTTTAACAATATCAGCTCCTGGATATTTATCAGTGGATTAGGCGAGCTTAGGGGTGTTTTTGGAATACATATCGCAAAGATAGCTGTGTCATATGGCCTTGAAATCGAGCAAGAATTAGCGTCAATAATCCCGATTGTTGATGAAGAATAGCTTTTTCTTTTTAACTGAAATAGTCTAGTTCAATTAAGAGAAAAAAACTCTATCTTTATTATCAGAACGTTCTTTGAATAACACCTGTTTTTGAGTTCCAGCAGCTTTTGGATGAGTTGTTTTATATAAGTAGATCAAAAGGATTATGGTGCGAGATTTTATGATCCGCAAATTGGAAGGTTTACTACTCAGAATGCTTATGCTGAAAAGTATTTTAGTCTCTCATCTTATCAATATTGCGCTAATAATCCGATTCTATTAATTGATATCAATGGAGGCAGTTTATTTATGAGTGATAGAATATTCTTCAATTAAATAAAAAAGAATATTTTTGTTATGGATAAATATGGATATGTTATGGATATATCCAAAAATATGCAAACAAAACTGAGCTTCGACAGCCATGTTTACCAGCAGTTAAGTCAGCAGCTCAGCATACTTGATACTTATAAGGGTATTTGGAAAACCAGAGAGAATCTACAGAGCCAGTACCTTAAGGAGCTCCGGAAGATAGCAACAATAGAGAGCACAGGATCTTCAACACGTATCGAGGGTGCTATGCTCACCGACCAGGAGGTTGAAAAGATACTTTCATCGTTAAGGATTACCCGTTTTGAATCAAGAGATCAGCAGGAAGTAGCCGGTTATTATGATGCCCTTGCACTCATCCTGGATAACCACGCCGATATTGAATTAACGGAACGTTACATCCATCAGCTGCATGGCATACTGTTAAAACACAGTGAAAAGGATCAGTCACACAGGGGAAAATATAAAACAACCACGAACAAGGTTGTTGCGAATTATCCGGATGGCACCCAGAGGGTGATTTTTGATACCACACCACCACATTTAACTCCATTGGAAATGCAACAGCTCCTGGAGTGGTTGCATGAGAGGCTGGATAAACGGGATATGCATCCACTGATTATCACTGCCGGGTTTGTATATGAGTTCTTATCAATCCATCCATATAAAGATGGCAATGGTCGCCTGTCAAGGCTGCTTACCACGCTTTTATTGATGAAGCTGGATTATCAGTTCGTCCAGTATGTCTCTTTTGAGAATGTTATTGAATCCCGAAAGGATGAATACTACCG
>JAAZKM010000139.1 GCA_012799835.1 Candidatus Methanofastidiosia archaeon | reverse complement strand
TTTTTCCCTATTCTAAAATCAAAGGGAGAACCTGCAACACTACTAATCTCGGTTGGGATATTGTTTTGGTCTAATTTAATATATTTATCCGCATCTATTCTGAGATAATGGTCCAATATATCTTTACTTAGATCATTGTTTAAATTAAAATAACTATGATTTGTTAACGTAACAGGTGTATCTTTGGAAGTAACTCCACGATACTCTATTTCAAACGAATTATCTTTATATATAATATATTTAACATAAACAGTAAATTCACCAGGAAAGCCACTATCTAAATCTGGGCTTATATATTTTAAAGTTAAGCTAGCAAATTCTTCAGACACATTGCTATCATCAAACTCCCAAACCTTAAAAGAAAACCCTTCTCTACCTCCATGTAGACATGTTGTTCCCTCATTTTGATCCAATTTATAGTTTTTTTCACCAATTTGAAATTCGCCTTTAGAAATTCTACCTGAAACTCTTCCTACTATGGCACCAAAGTAAAATCTAGAATTTATATAATCTTCTACATTATTAAAGCCTAATACTCTGTTCTTGCCATTAAATTTAACTTCTCTAATTATGGCTCCTAATGTTAATATTTTTAAGCTTAAATTGTTTCCATTATCTAGTGTATATTCTTTTATAAATTTGTTATTATATATGCCAAATGATTTTTCTTCTATTTTCATACCCTTCCACCTCGTAGGTTTATATTATTGCAATCTAATTGTTAATGTTACCCCAATTATATCTATGGTCTTTTCCGCATATCGCTATTGCCGCAGCTCCTAATAGACCTCCATTATAACCAAATGGCGAGGGCTCTATCACCAAGCCCTTATTAGCTGAAATATATATATAGTCCCTTACTGTATCTTTTAAAGATTGTTCAAATAATGAGAAAGAAAGGGATACTCCTCCCCCTATAATTACTTTTTGTGGATTAAGAACATTACAAATAGTACCAATGACTTTCCCAACATACTTCCCTACCAAATCAAAGGTCTTAATAGCAATTTCATCACCCTTATAAGCAAGTTCTGAGATATACTTTGCATCTATTGTAATTTCTCTAGAGTTAGTATCTCCCCCTAGCTCAATAAAGTTTCTCACTATGGCAGGCCCTGCTGCATAGACCTCTAAACAACCTTTATTCCCACATTTACATTGAAAACCATTTTCAACCACAACACAATGTCCGATTTCGCCAGCGTTACCAAATCCACCATAATACAATGAATTGTTTGCAAATACCGCACCACCAATGCCATTTGAAATAGTCATATAAAGAAAATCTTTGTTTTCTTTACAAGCTCCAAATGTTTTTTCGGCTAAGGCACATGCCTGAGCATCATTGTCTATATATACTGGTAAGCCAAACTCTTTTTGCAAAATATCTCCTATATTTATATTTTTTATCCCAGAGAAACTGGATTCTATCCAAATCCCCTCTCTTGGGTCAGCCAATCCCGGTATGGTAACTCCTATTGATTTGAGTGAAATATCCTTATGTTCTTCGACCAACTCTCTTGAAGACTTGATAATACTTTGAACAACTGTTTTGCTCGTTAATTCTTGCCATTCATATCGTCTTGATTCAATTATATTTCCCTTTATATCTATAATACCTACCATATACTTCGAACCACCAATGTCTATTGCTAAAACATGATTATTCATCTTACTGGCCATTTTCTTTTTCCTTTAAAGCAGAATCAAAGCTAAAATGAGAAGGCATAAAGTTAATCCTCTTTGTAAAATCATATGCTTCAGTAATACCAAAGATTCGTTCCATACCACTGTCTTCCCATTCTACTGAAAGAGGTCCCATATATCCAATTTGATTTAATTCACGAATAATGCCATCAAAATCTACATCTCCGTGCCCAAGTGAAACAAAGTTCCAACCGCGACGTGTATCACCAAATTCAATATGACTACCTAAAATCCCAGAACGCCCATCTAAAGTTATTTTAACATCCTTCATATGAACATGATAAATGCGGTCAGCAAAATCTCTAATAAATATGTTAGGATTTATTCCCTGCCACACCAAATGAGATGGATCAAAGTTTAACCCCAGAGTAGGTCTGAAATCAAATACTTCTAAAAGCCTTTTTGTTGTATAGTAATCGAAGGCTATCTCTGAGGGGTGAACCTCAAATGCCAATTTTACATTATATTCATCAAAAACATCAAATATTGGGGTCCATAAGTCCTTTATCTTTAAAAAACCTTCTTCAATCAATTCCTCAGGTGTATGTGGAAATGAATACCAATAAGCCCATATTGGAGAGCCCAGAAATCCAGTTACTATATTCACATCTAGTTTTCTAGCCGCTTG
>JAAZKM010000138.1 GCA_012799835.1 Candidatus Methanofastidiosia archaeon | reverse complement strand
TGGTAGACAGAGATAAACCTAAAGCAAGAGGAAAAAATAAAGGTAAAATGAGTGAAACAACAAATAATGTTTTTACAGAAAATAAAGTATATACACAGTATTATCCTAAAGCAATTATTGAGTATTCAAATGCAAATCAACGTAATAAGTTACATCCAACTCAAAAACCAGTAGCATTGTTTGAGTATTTAATAAAAACTTATACAAATGAAAACGAATTAGTATTAGATAACTGCATCGGCTCTGGCACAACTGCAATAGCTTGTATAAACATAAAAAGAAACTATATAGGTTTTGAGTGGTGTCCAGATGAACCGCATGATAAGTATTTTAAAATAGCCAACAAAAGAATTGAAGAACATAAACAAAATATTAATATAAATACATAAGGAGAAACTTACCTTGAATGAGATTAATATTAATAAAACATATAAAGAAAGTGATTGTGAGACTTGTTGGAAAAGAAAGTTTTGCAAAGAGTATGAATGTGAAGTAGATAATTGTCCATTTTGGGAAAGTGAAATGGAAGAAGATGAAAGGATGGATTATTGAATTAATGAGGTGATATAAACTATTGGCTAAAAAAATGGATTTATTTTACATACTAAAACTTAATGTCAGCACAATTATAGAAAATAATTTAAACATAAACATATCCTTTGAAGAAGCAAAGAAAAAAGGTTATGTGGTTAGTATTGGTGATAATCAAGTTTTAAAATTCATTAGAGATATTAAGTGTATTGATTTTGAAAAACAAAAGAAGAAAATTGAGGAATTATACAAAAAACGTAATGATTTAAAATCTTTACCTAAAGATAAAGATAATAGCAAGAAAATCTATGAATATCAGAAGAAAATTAATGATTTACTTTATATTCCCGATGTGATATCTGTCCATGCAAATACTACAAAAAAAGATTATAAATATGTTGCTAAGAATTATTTTATATTAAACAATATAGTTTTTAAACGTCTCTGCGCTGGAGCAGGACAACTTCGCCGTAATACAGTCTTATTTGTGAATGAAGAATTATATGATGAATTAGAAAAAATAATGATGTGTGGTTTGGACAAGAAGAGGATTGGAGAAATTAACTTGGCAAAATTTTCTGCATATTATTCTCTTTATTCTTCCTCTACTAATTATATTAGGACACCAAGAGTATGTGTTGTGCTGGATTATGAGTTAGAGTTAAAAGATCAGGAAGTTGAATGGATTTATAAAAAAGATAACGGTGAAAGAGATATTGAATCAAGAACAATAAATATTAAACAGAATGTTTTTGATGGTTCTGGATTGGTTTCTTTAGAAATGGCAGAAAAATGGAATGAAGATTTGGGGATAACTGATTATAAACCATCATCTTATATTATACGTTCCGCATGGATTAAAGGTCTTTGTGTAGTTTTTGATTGGAAAAGGTATGCTAGAGAAATTGCTAAAAAAGAAATAATAACTGATGTATGGGGTAATGATAAACATATTGATGATATAGATGTGATTCTTTCTGTATCTCAATTTAAGATGTGGAAGAAATATGATAATTGGGAAGAATACTTAAAATACCATGAGGAATATGGGCATATTTGGGGATGTAGTAGAGTGAATAAGAAGAAAGATAATCATTTGTCCACTTTAAACTATCAATATATACAATCTAATTCATTTACGCCGGAAACTATTAAAAAACTTGCAGATTTTTCTATTGATTGGATAAAAGATGTTTGCTTGGGAGATAGAATTTATGTTCTCCTTTATCTTCTTGGTTGCCATGAATCAGATATGGATATAAAAGATATTGAAAATAAAACTGGTATGAATATAGTTAAAGGATTAATGTATTGTGAAGATTTACTGAATGATAGATATGTAAAAAATAGAATCTATAAATCTATAGAGAAAAAAATTAATCAAATAAAAATAGGTAAACTTTTAGTGGAAGGTTCATATGAGTTTGCTATAGTAGATCCTTATCTTTATTGTGAATATATTTTTGACGCTAAAGAAAAGAAAGGATTATTACAATCCGGGCAACTTTGGCAGAAAAGATGGGTTGATAAAGGTTCAAAAGAAGTTGCTGTCATGAGAAGTCCACTTGTATCTCCACATGAAAATAATATTCTTCAGGTTTATTCTGATGAAAAATGTGAAGATTGGTATTCTCCTCTTACAAGCGGGGTGATATTGAATGGTTGGGATACTACACTTATGAGAGCTTCAGATGGTGATGTAGATGGTGATTTACTAATGACAAGTGACAATAGTATATTGGTAAATTCTGTTGATAGAAGCTTAAAACCAATTACATATGATCCATCAATGACCAAATCACAAACTATTACATATAACAAATTGGTAGATATGGATACCAGAAGTTTCAATACTAAGATAGGATTTATTACTAATTTAGCAACTACTTTCATTTGTTTACGGGAAAGTTTTGAGAAGGATAGTAGAGAATATGCTGAATTAACCAAGAGAATAAATTTACTTAGGTTTCATCAAGGATCTGCTATAGATGCTGGCAAAGGTAATTTATATATTCCTCCTCCCTCCCACTGGTCAAAGTGTGAGAAGTTTGATTGGGATAATGATTCCGAAGAAGAGAAGCAAAGGAAATATTACATAAATAAATTATTAGGTAATAAGAAAAGTTATTTTATGTGCTATATTTATCCCAAACTAATGAAGCAGTTTAAACAACACAAAGAAAGTTCTAAGCGTATTTGTAGAGCAATGCTTGGTTGCAAAATGGATCAAGTATTTAAGAAGAAAGATAAAACTAAAGAAGAAAAAAATTTTTTGAGAAATTACTATAGGTATTTACCAGTACTATTAAATAAATCAATAATGAATCAATTGTGCTGGTATGTGGAGGATATTGATTTTGATTTGAAATTTTTTAAGAATGGTAAAGATGATGATTTTGATTATAGGATATTAATGAATGATAATATAATTGTGGATAAAAATAGTGATACATTTAAGAAGATATTGAATATCATGAAAAAATATCACCATATTTATGAAATGAATACCCATGAAAGAAATAGTTTAATTGAAGATTATAATGTGCAGTATGAGGAATTTGAGGATGATATAGATGAAGAATACTCTATTCTCTTTAGGGAAATTGAAAATGAGTTATTTGCGGTTTGCTCTAATAGATATGAATTATGCAACTATGTAATTTATATTATGTATAATAATTTTAAAAATAAATCTAAAGCAATTATGTGGAATATTTGTGGTAAGGAAATTGTAAATAATCTAAAAGATAGATTTAAAGTGGCATATTTTCCCGTAGAATCTAATAAAGAAAATGGAGTTAAATATTTGGATAAATATTATAAATTACAGGAGGTAAAACTTGATAATATTTGACGAAAAGAAATATGCAGAAAATTTACTAAGGAATGGATATAAAAATAGAAAATACATAAATAATGATAATATAATATTAGTTAAATATTGGAAATATAAAGGATTTAATAAAGAGAAAATAAAAAAAAAGTTAAAAGCATTTATGGAAGAATACCAGAATTTATTTAATAGTGATATTATTGATATTAAGATAAATAGAGCAATGAAGATTGGAATGAATTATGATTTGTCAACAGGTATCACTATTGATATTTTAGATAATGAGATAGAAGAAATAAATAAATTGGATAAAATTGAATTAAGAAAGATGATGTTTATTTTATTAGTGGTTTGGAAATTCAGGGGTATGCCTAAAAGGTTTAGGATGACCAATATAGATATAATAAAATTATCTGAAGTTAATCTTTATCATAATGCTTTTTGGGATTGTATTTTTGAAATTACAAAAAGTGGTTTACTTAGTATGAAACAATATAAAAACAAAGATTATTATGTAGTTAATATGAAACAAAAAGGTAATATAATTTTCCAAATAAGTAATTTTACTAATCCTATAGATTATTATATGCAATTAATTGAACCAGAAAATTATAAAAAATGTGAAGAATGTGGGGTTGTAATAAAAATAACATCAAACAGAAAAACATATTGTGATAGTTGTTGGAGAGAAATTGAGAGAGAATTGAGAAAAGAAATAAATAAAAAATACTATGAAAGTAAGATTAAGACAGTTTAGGAAATCTCACAAATGCCGATTAAATTGATGTTTGTAATTTGATTTTTAATAATATATTGATAAAGAAATACAAATGAGAATTTACCAATATATAAATAAAGGAGAGATAATATCAAATTTGATTGAGATAACCAAAGAAGAAATGAATTGGCTCATAGAAAATAACTATATAAAAAATCAAAACGGTAAATATATAGATTTAGTTGTAATTGGCAATAAGAAAAAATCACGCAGGAAAAAACGCTATACTACAGAACCAATAGCAAGAAATTTACGCCATATGAAATAAAATCTTCCGAAAGGAATGTTTCTATGCAGAAAATTTTTGTAGATACGAATGTTTTATTAAATAATCGTTTTTCATTAAAAGACTATGAAAAAGTTTATATTTCAATAATAAGTATTGAGGAATTGGACAACCTCAAGCGTGATGATAAATTAGGCTATCAAGCAAGAGAAACAATTAGAAAAATAATTAATGCTGATAATGTAGATATAAAATTATATGATCCAATAAAAACATTATTTACAGAACAAGTTTTTACAGAACGGAAGAATGATAATTTGATTCTTAATTGTGCTAAAAATGTGTATGAGAAAGATAATGAAGTTGTATTTATTTCGGATGACTATGCTATGATACTTAAAGCACAAGGATTAGAATTACCTTGTGAAATGTTTGAGTTTGGTGAAGAAAAAAATAATGGCTATAAAGGTTATTTGGAATTAAATTTATTAACTGAAGAAGTTAATGATTTATTTAATGAATTGGAAAATAATATTAATAGATTAAATCTATTAGAGAATCAGTATTTAATTATACATGAAAAAGGAAAACGCAAAATCCAAGAATTTAGATATTCTAATGGTAAACTTTTGCAATTAAAACTTCCTGATTCAAAGTTTATCAAAGGTATGAACAGTCAACAAAGATGTGCATTGGATTTATTAAATAATAAAAATATACCCATTCGTATTATTGCTGGTGAGTATGGAAGTGGTAAAACTTTTATTGCTACTAAGATGGGTTTATATCATGTATTTGAAAAAGGAACGTATGGAAATATACTTTTACTTAGAAATCCATTAGGCTCTGGAGAAGAAATTGGTTTTTTACCTGGAGAAAAAGAAACAAAAATTGGAGATTTTTTTCGGTGCGTAAATCAATATGTAGATATAAATCTATCCAAAGATAAAAATATTAATGAATATATAAAAAAAGATATACCATTTTATATTAAAGGAATGAGTTATGGTTCTACATATGTTTATGTTGAAGAAGCTGAGGATATGGATTTAAAAATATTAAAATTAATTGGTAGTAGAATAGAATCAGATTCTTGTGTTGTATTTTGTGGAGATTATAAACAATCCGAACCAAAATATAGGCATGATAATGGTTTATACCAATTAATTAATAAATTAAAAGGTGAACCATTGGTGGGAATTGTGGTTTTAGATGAAGATGTTAGATCTGAAGCAAGTAAGGTTTTTGCTAAAATTTCAGGATAATAGTAGGACTTCCCTACTTTATTAAAATAATTTTCAAAGGAGGAATTTTTGTGAGTAAATTTTTTGACGATGTTTTTGATGATTTTTTGTTAGGTTTTGGTAAGCCAAGGAGTTTAGTTTTTAAATCAGTGGTAAAAGATATGATGCCGTCTTATTGGAAGAAAAAGAATGATAAAACTTATGTATGTGTAGTAAAAACATTAGGAATTAATCCAGAAGACATTTTAGTTGAAGAAACTGATTGTGGTCTTAAAGTAAATGGATCAACTGAATTGTGTGGTTACACATATAGTACGTCTCTTGAACTTCCAATAGCAGAAAGCATTATGAATGAAATTGAAAAAATAAAAGTTTCAAGTAAAAATGGTTTAACATTTATTACTTTGATTTTAAACAAACCTGAAAAGAAAAAAATATTAATTGAAAGAGAATAATACAATTAGGAAACTACATTTTAGGTTTGTGTTGATTAGCGATATTGGGGATGTAGCATAGTAGTTGAGGGGTTTAGACTACTTGAATTAAAATTTAATTAATAAGGCAGGGTGATTTACTCTGCCTTATATTATTTTATATAAGGAGAATTCTATGGATAAAAAGGAGTTACTAGAATTAGGATTAAAATTCCGTGGAGGTGCTTTTCCAGGTGAAACATGGGAGTCACTTAATAATAAATATAAGCGTCCTTTTCCATCCGGTGAAGCATATAGATCATTTGTGAGAAGAGAATTAAAAAAAGAAAATAAATTATCTAATGATAAAGTAGTAAACAATATAAATAAAAATTATACATTAGATATTAATAAAGATGGTTCACAAACTTCTACAAAACTAATAGAAATGAGTGAAGAACAAGCAAAAGATTCTAATTATTTATTGGAGAAACATGGATATTCTAAATTAGAATTTGAATTAATATCTGCTAAAAATAGTATTTGGAATAGTGGTAAGAAGATCCTCTATTCATCTAAGATTACTGTAAAACCAAAAAAAACAACTTTTGATCCTATGTGGGTTAAAGAGGTTTTAGAGGAATTAGATTTGAATAGTCCTGTAGTATCTCCCATCCCTTATAATGTTAAGGGTAAAACTTTAGAAATTAATATAGCAGATGCACACATAAATAAATTATGTGCTATTGATGAAACAGGAAATAAATATTCTCTTGATATAGGAATACAAAGATTATGGCAAATCATTGAACATATTATACATAATACTAAATATTTAAAGATAAAGAAAATATTATTTCCTTTTGGGCAAGATTGCGCGAATATTGATAATATTTTTAAATGCACGACAAAAGGAACGCCACAAGATGTAAGTGCTAATTATGATGTAATGTATAAAACAATATTGAAAAATATTATTAAAATAATTTATAAATTATTAGAAATTGCTCCGGTTGAAATTATATATGTAGGTGGCAATCATGATAAATTAACTTCTTTTACTATGGCTGAAGCAATGTATTGGCATTTTTTAAATAATGATAATGTAGAAGTCGATTCTGTTTTTAACAATAGAAAATATAGATTGATAGGTAATGTACTTTTAGGTTTTGCTCATGGTGATGATGAGAAAAAAAATATAATTTATTGTATGCAAAATGATGTTCCTGAATTGTGGGGTAAGGCAAAATATAGAGAATTTCATTTAAGTCATTTTCATAAAGAAGTTATGGTGGATGAAAAGAATGGAATTATTATGCGTTGGATTAGTTCTATTAGTGGAACTGATGCATGGACGTATAATGGTGGATATATTGGTTCTCAAAAGAAAGCGCAATCATTTGTTTGGGATGATGAAAAAGGTTTGGAAATAATTATTAATAGTTATATTTAGATTACTAATATATTTAATTGAAAGGTTAAAGTGTGAAAATATGATACAATTTTTAGGTATATGTATTGGTATAATTTTAGGAATTATAATTGAAAAATATATATTTCCTATTCTTGATATTAAATTTGATGTGTATCAACTAAAATTAAATGATATTGCTACCAAATATCATTTAAACAGTCAAGAAAAAAATATTTTATTTAATAAAAAATATCCAGAGTTTCAACAAATAAATTCACAACCAGAATTGTCTCCTGCTATTGGGTTTGTTTTACATAGTGATAATGATTGTGAAGTTTATGAAGATAAGAAAATTGGTTTTGTAAATGAGAATAAAAGGAGAATATAATTATGAATAAAAGAAAACAAATTATTGGTAAACCTGCTGAAAAATTTGAATATATTACCACGCATTCTCGTGGTAAAGTTTATGAATTAGATATGGATGATCAAGAAATCGAAGAATCTAAATTAATTAATGAGTATGTAGATAGGATTTTAAAAGCAAATGGTTGTTCTAAAGAAATTTATGATATTTTAATGTCATTATTTTGTATTGGCAAAGATATAGGGTGGGTTGATCATAAGGATTTAATGATAGAATTTTTAACTAAAACCTAGCAAGAATTCTCCCACTTCTAAGCGAAGCGAAAGTGGGAGAGGAAACTTCTACAAGAAATTATGTATGTATCTGTGGTTACAAAGAGCATAGAGACATACATGGAAGTAAAAATATATTATCTAAGTATAAATATAATGATATAAGGTACTTAGGAGAAACAAAAGAAATAAAGTATCTACGTATTGCTTAGGCAAGAAGTAGTAGAAGGTGTGAACCCACCCTATCGAAAGGTA
>JAAZKM010000001.1 GCA_012799835.1 Candidatus Methanofastidiosia archaeon | reverse complement strand
CTTTTTTCTTAACTTCTTCTAAAATCTGATTTTTTCCCTCCTCACCTAAAAGTTTTACAAAATCGGGTATCTTAACTTCTATATTAAATGTATCCTCCATAACATCACAAATTATTTTATCATAAATATTTAATAAATCTTATGGTTCAATATCTTTTAGGATGTCTGGAGGAACTAAGCTAATGTCCGGAAAATTGTAAATATTCCCTTTTGGAGATTCGTTATAAAACGGTCGATCACATGAAGGGCATCCTCGGGTAACAAAGACATCAGATTTTAAATTATTGAAATCTTCGCCCTTAAAAAATATATCTCCTTTTTCAAAATGAAATTCTTCAGCTTTTTTAATATTTGACGTAATTAAATATTGTGCTATTTGAATTTTTCTATAGCTTGAAATATTAGGAGGCGATAGTTTTTCATATATCGTTCCTTTAATAGGAGTAAAAGCAAATAAAGAAGGATATACTCCCATATCAAAAAGCTTTTGAATTGTTAAAATCATGTCTTTTTCAGTTTCACCTAGTCCGGCTATGAGGTGGCAAATCACGTTATATTTCCCAAATATTTCTGAAGCACTTTCTATGCCTTTCCACGTTTTGTCCCAACTATAGTAGGGTTTCATTTGTTTGAAGATATCTTTTCTTGCACAGTCTAATCCTATTCCTACTTTATCCACATCGCCATGTAGGCTTTCAATCTCACTATAATCTTTTAATGAAAGAGACACAGAAACAGGAATTTTTTTAGAAAATTTAGTTATTATTTCTTTTATGTCAAAAATGAATTTATTATAATTAATACTTTGAATACAAACACGTTCAAAGGTAGCTTCTATTTGAGTAATTGAGTTTTCTAAGTCAAATGAATACCAAGGTAGTCTTGAAAGTTTTGATTGATCTTTTGACCTTATACAAAATAGGCATCCAGCATTACATTTACCTTCAATCATAAGATAACATGTTCTTTGGTCTACCAAAGGGACCCCTCGTTTAAGGCCAAGTTTTACAGCCGAACCCAAAGAGAATAAAACATTCATGATAATCATTATTACATTATTGTTAAACAATAATACCGAAAAGCTTATATAGTATTGTAACAATAGAAATATTAAGTTATGGGCACCATTGTTAAAAATTGATTAATGGTGTTGCTCATCTTTTTCCTCCATTTTCCCTCCAGGGGGGCTTAAAAGCCCCCCTAAACAATATTGTTCGTATATTCTCTCCATTCTTTCTTTCCAAACCTCTTTTGCATTATTTCAAACTCTGATAAAAATGCTGATTCTATATCAATATCAAAGGAGTTAGCAAGTTGCATCAATAAAGATAGTATCTGCCCAAATTCACGCTTAAGATTCTCATAATCTGCATTTCTATCATTTCCCAATCCACTCTTCTTGTAACCATCTTTGTAGAGTATATATTCTCCGACTTCAGATAATTCCTCATAGAGATGAATTAAGACAAGTGAAGGCGGGAATTTATCCCATCCACGTTCCTCACAAAATATTTTATCTTTTTTCTGTAATTCTTTCAACTCCAATAGATCACCTTCTCCCAATAAGATATGTAGGGGTGGCATCTTCTATATCAATATCAATGAATTGGCCTACCACTGTATTTTCTAAAATTACGGGTTTATTATTATATATTCTCCCAGTAAAAGTTCCATCTTTATTTTTTTCAGTCACTAGCACTTCAAAGCTTCTTCCAACATAAGACTTATTTATCTCAAGAGAAATTTTTTTCCTGAGAATATTTAATCTTCTCGATCTTTCTTTAACAATCCAGGGGGGTATTTGCCTCATTTTTGATGAAGGTGTTCCAGGTCTTGGAGAAAAGCGGGTGAGATTAATCTTATCTGGCCTTATAGTTTCAATAAGTTTGAAAGTGTTTTCAAATGCAGCATCATCTTCAGTGGGAAATCCTACGATAATATCTGTAGCTAGGTAAATATCCTTTATATTTTCTCTAAAAAGATTAACTGTCTCTAAAAAATCTTTAACAGTGTATCCTCTAGTCATATCTACAAGAACACTATTATCTCCCGATTGAACAGGCAGATGTAAAAATTTATACATATGAGGATCTTTGTATATCTCCACTAATTCATGCTTAAATTTTTTTATATGATTTGGATTTGCCATACCAAGCCTCAACATGAATTTCTCATTAATACTAAAGATTTTTTTAAGAAGGGATGGGAGTGTATCCCCGCTATCTAATCCGTACGCAGCTGTATCTTGGGAGGTAAGGAGAATTTCTTTATAGCCCTCTTTAAGAGCTTCATTAATTTCTTTTACTATTTCTTCAATGGGAAAACTGTGAACTCTCCCTCTAGCAAATCTCGTACAACAAAAACTACATTGCCCCGCGCATCCTTCTGATATCTGGACAATTGCAGAAGATGAGTTATCTCTAATCTTTTTAAAAGAAGTTTTAGGCCCTAATCTTTTATTATCATCTGAAATAAAAATTTTTTTCTCTTTTGAAAAAACAACTTCAAGGATACGATCTATATCATTAGTTCCAATAATCCCCGATACCCTCTCGTCAATAACATCAAGATTTATTTTGGGAAGACATCCTGATACGATTACTCTTTTGTTGTCAACTAAAGAAGAGATTCGTAAGGCAATCTTTTTTTCAGTTTGTCCCTTGACTCCACAAGTATTCAATATTACCGTGTTTGCTTCATCAATTGACTCAACAATATAGTCATTCAAAAAATATTTAAGTATCTCACTGTCACCCTTATTCAAGGTACAACCATAATTCTCAATAAAAATCTTATGCTGCATCTTTCTTAACGCTACCCTATCGAATTAATGATTGAAGGCAGAAGTTGTATAATTATGTAAATGACAAATATTACAATCAAGATTTCCAATATTCTTTTTGCATAATCAAATCCCAATCTCAAAATAATTAAAAGAATTAAAATTCCCACTTCATTGACTGCAGCTTCTGGGAGAAATCCATTAGTTAGAGCAGAAATCTCTTCTGCTATAAAGTCACTAAATGATAGTATGGCATCAACAACATTTTTAATAAACTGCCCAATGTCCATATTTTAAAAATTAAAAAAATTGTTTATAAGAGTTTTGCAGTATTATAAAAAAATCTCTATCAAAATTAGCACCTACCTTTCTAAAAGTAAATCATATAAATTCTTGACATGTAATTATTATAAGGGGATGACATTAATTTCAGATATTAATTTATTTAAAAGGAATCCTCAGTTGGTAGCTGGCACTCTCTTATTTCTTGCGGGATTTATCGCAATAATGGGCATAATCACTGCTGAAATTTTCTACCCATACAAATATACCACGTCAGATAGTATGATAAGCGATCTTGGATCAACTCACCCCTCAAATGATATAACAATTCATCCATCAGCCATAATTTTCAATTTAACAATGATTATAGTGGGTATAATGGCCCTAATTAGTGCATATTTTATGTTTTTATTATACAAAAAATTAATTTTTAACATTTCTTTTAGCTTATTTGGAATTGGTGTGCTAGGAGTTGGAATATTCCCAGGAAATGTTAAGATATTGCATCCGATTTTTGCTTTAATTACTTTTATCTCAGGAGGTATTGCTGCCATTGCTTCTTCAAAGATTATAGAATCCCCATACAGCCATATATCATTATGTATTGGTGGAGTTTCACTTTTATTCCTTGTTTCTGCAAGTTTTTTTATTCCAATATTGGGTGGTGGGGGAACGGAAAGATGGATAGTATATCCTCTTATAGTGTGGTCAATAGGATTTGGTACTTATTTACTCGGAACTAATGCCAGGCTAAAAAAATAAAGGCAAATATTGACTATTGTTTTTTATAATATTTTTTCAAGTAGTATTTTAGGATTTTCTTTAATTACCTTTATTGAAGATTCTTCATTAAGTCCTGCTCCCAAGGCGACCTTATAGGCGAATTCTTGGGTAATAAGATTGTTTGGTGAATGCGTATCTGTATTTAAAAGGAAATTCTCACCTAAAGCAGCTACCCTACCGTTTCCAATGTTGTGCCCACTTCTTGCAGTAATTTCAAGGAATATGTCTGATTTGTTTGCAAGTTTTGCATCTTTTTTGTCAATTATCCCTGGATGGGCAAGAATATCAACTTCACCGCTTTCTATTGCACTTCTGTTTGTTCCAAGCATTACTGGCTCTACTGGTGTTTCACCATGTACAACTACAATCTTTGCGCCAAGTTTTTTTGCTTTGATAGCAAGTTTTTTAATCGTCTCAGGAGGTACATGGGTAATTTCAACTCCAGGAATTACCATTATATCCCAATATTGACTTAGTTCTTCAGAAACTTTTGCAATATTTGGAACAATGAATTCAATGTTTGAAACATCTACATGATCTGTCAAAGCAATTGCTTTGTGATCCAAAGTTTTTGCACGTCTAACAAGTTCTGAGGGGATTAATTCTCCATCAGAAAAAATCGTATGTGAATGAAAATCATATCTTTTTCCCAAATTCATTTATTCACTTCTCCTCTCCTTCAATTCCTTTAATAATAATCCCAGTTCGACATCTCTTTCAACTAATAGAACAAACAAGTGATAAAGTAAATCAGCAGCTTCTTCAACAGTTCTGCTTTTGTCTTCAGAATATGAAATAATTACTTCACTTGCCTCTTCTCCAATTTTTTTAAGGAGCAGACTCTTGTCAGTAAGCAATTTAGTAGTATAAGATTCGCTTGGAAGCTCTTTCTTTCTTTTTTCAATTAATTTGTAAAGTTCATCTAGGACATAAAGGCCAGCTTCAAATGTCTTTTGGCCAATTATTCTTTCATCAATTTTCCTAAAGTAACATGTTGAATACCCTTCATGACATGCTGCGCCAATCTGTTCAACCAAAATCAATAAAGAATCAGCATCGCAGTCGTATCTAATCTCCTTTACGTTTTGGATATTTCCGGAGGATTCCCCTTTAAACCAGAATTTTTGTCTGCTTCTTGACCAAAAACAAGTTCTCCCAGTTTCTATTGTTTTCATTAGTGATGCCTCGTTCATGTATGCAGTCATAAGCACTTCTTTCGTATTATACTCCTGGACTATTGCAGGAATGAGGCCTTTTTCATCCCATTTAAGGTTAAACTTGCTCATAATCTTACCGAAACATTTTTTGATCTAAGATATTCTTTTACCTTCCTTATTTAATGTTCTTCATAATGAAATATTGAAGCTGCAAGTGCAGCATCAGCTTTGCCTTTAGTTAAGGCTTCATATATATGTTCTGCATTTCCTGCGCCGCCTGATGCTATAACAGGTATATTCACAGCTTCCGATATCGCCTTTGTCAATGGTATGTCATAACCATTTTTTGTTCCATCTGCATCCATGCTTGTGAGTAATATCTCCCCACAACCAAGATTTTCGGCTTTCTTTGCCCATTCAACTGCGTCCATCCCTGTTGGAACTCTGCCACCGTGAGTATATACTTCCCAGCTTTCACCTTTCTTTTTAGCATCAATTGCAAGGACTATGCATTGGCTTCCAAATACTTTTGATGATTCTTTTAATAGATCGGGTTTTTGAACTGCGGAGGTACTAAGGCTGACTTTATCTGCACCTGCGCGTAGTATAGCCTTTATATCCTCTATGTTCCTTAATCCTCCTCCTACAGTAAATGGGATGAAGACAACATCCCCGACCCTCTCAACTACATCTATCATTATATTTCTTTTATCAGAAGAGGCTGTGATGTCGAGAAATACTAATTCATCAGCACCTTTCTCGCTGTATAGTTGTGCCATTTCAACTGGATCGCCTGCGTCCTTAATGTTCACAAATTTTACGCCTTTTACAACTCTACCCTGTTTAACATCAAGACATGGAATAATTCTTTTTGTGTGCATCAAATCACTCCTTTAGTTGAGAGTAAATCAATTCTCTCATTAAAGGAAGTTGCCATCAAGAGCGCTTTGCCAAATGATTTAAACGCTGCCTCTATTTTGTGGTGATCATCTTCCCCGTAAAATTCCTTAATAAATAGATTCAAAGGAACTTTTTGAGCAAATGAATCTAAAAAATGCAATAATAGATCGGGAGAAACCTCTTCTATTTTATCAAACTTAAACTTTAAATCAAATTTTGTATAGTGTCTACCACCAATATCAAGAGAGGTCATGACAAGGCTATCGTCCATAGGAACTGTAGCAAATCCTATCCTATTTATCCCTTTTTTATTTCCTATGGCTTCTGAAAAAGCAATTCCCAAGGCGATTCCTATATCCTCAACTAAGTGATGTGTTAAATCACCATCTGCTTTTATCTCCAAGTCGAAAAGGCTGTATCTAGAAAACGTTTCAAGCATATGATCAAAAAATTTCTTTGATGTTGAGATTTTATATTTACCCTGTCCATCAATATTTAGTTTAATTTCTATATTAGTTTCTTTTGTTTTTCGTTCAATCTTTGCTTGTCTCAAATCTAATCACCCAAAAACTTTTCTTACATTTTCTAAATCAATCTTATTGTTATAAATTGCAGCTCCAACAACTGCTTTGTTAATTCCAATTCTATCAAGCTCTATCAAATTATCAATTGAAGATATACCGCCTGATGCAATTATTTCAACGTCCGTTATTGATAAAATCTTTTTGTATAATGATATGTCTGGCCCTTTCATTTTTCCTTCTACACCGATACTTGTAATGAGAAAAGAAGAAGCGTATTCTTCCAAATTATTTATGGCCTCAAATATTTTTAATCCTGAATCTTGAGTCCAACCTGAAATTGATACATCTTCCCCTTTAACATCTAAAGCGATGACTATTCTCTTCTTCCCAAATTCGTTTTTTATATTATTTAGGAGTTCAAAATTTTTTATTGCAGACGTTCCCATTATTAGTTTATCCGCACCTGCATCGATTAGATCCCTAAATATTTCTATACTTCTTATGCCTCCTCCGACTTCGGTAGGGATTTTTACTTCGGAAAGAATTTTCTTTATTATATCCCTGTTTGTATCTCTATTGTAAATAGCGGCATCAAGATCTATCAAATGCAAATAATCTGAATATTTTGCCCATTTTTTTGCAATTGTCAACGGATCTGCATGTTCAAATATTTTAGTATTAGGGTCCCCTCCTACAAGTTGGACACAGTTCCTATTAAGTATGTCAATAGCAGGTAAAACTTTCATAAAGTATCCTCCACAATATGAATATAATTTCTAAGTAGTTTTAATCCTGATTCTCCACTCTTTTCAGGATGAAATTGTGTACCGTAAATATATTCTTTTGCAACTATTGAAGGAAACTTTATCCCGTATTCTGTTTCTCCAAGGGAATAATTGAGATTGCAAAAGGGTATGTAAGAGTGAACAAAGTAAAAGTATGAACCGTTTTTTATTTCTGTTAGAATGGGATCATCACTCAAAAACTCAATGCTATTCCATCCCATATGAGGAACTTTTAGGCTGTCTGGAAGTTTCCTCACTGACCCTGGAATTAGATTTAGTCCTTTAAAAAATCCATTTTCCTCGCTATCAGAGAAAAGCATCTGCATACCCAAACATATACCTAAAATAGGTTTTGTTTCTACCTCTTTTTTTAAGACTTTAATAAAAGGAGTTAGATTTCTCATTCCATCTTCAAATGCCCCAACTCCCGGTAATACAAAGCCATCGCAATCAAAGCCTTCTTCTTTATTTATGAAGATGGGATTTGTTTTCAGAAATCTAAGTGCTTTATAAACACTTTTTAGATTTCCCATTCCATAATCTATGATTCCGATCCTAACAGGCATTTAGTATCTCCTTCAAACTAGAAATAAACTTAACACATTCTTCATAGGTTCCCACAGTTACTCTAAGATAATTTTTACCTTCAAAATATCTTATCAATATCTTTCTCTTTAATAATTCTTCATATATTATTTTTGGATTTT
>JAAZKM010000010.1 GCA_012799835.1 Candidatus Methanofastidiosia archaeon | reverse complement strand
TTAGAAGGTAAAACATATTCAGATATCTGTAAAATGACTGGTAGAAATTATCGGACAATTAAAAAGTATATAGAAATGGATGATTTTAATGAAAAGGCTCATAAAGCCCAAAGACCAAATAAATCTGATGTTTTAAGGCCAATTATTAATAAATGGCTTACAGAAGATAAATCAAGGCATCATAAACAAAGGCATACTGCAAAAAGAATCTATGACAGACTTAAAGAAGAGTATCCAGATATTCTAGAAGTTTCCGATAGAACTGTAAGAAATATCGTCAGGGAAGAAAAAGAGAAAATCTACGGAAGTGATAATGCCCACCTCTTACTTGAGCATCCAGGAGGAGAAGCACAGGTTGATTTTGGCACTCTTGATGCTTTTGAAGATGGATCCTTAAAAAGATTCCACGGACTAATCTTGTCATTTCCAAAATCCAATGCTGGATTTGCAGTAGTTACCAGAAGTGAGACCAGAGAAGCACTTTTAGAAGGTCTAGTAACAATATTTAACTTCATAGGATATGTTCCAAGTGCTATCTGGTTTGACCAAATGTCAACAGCGGCATTAAGGACCAGGGATGGACAAGGTCTTGTGAAAGTTGCTGAGCCTATGATGCGTTTTGCTAATCATTATGGATTTAACATAAAACTATGTAATCCAAATAGCGGGAATGAAAAAGGAAATGTAGAGAACAAGGTGGGGGCCATAAGAAGGAATATGTTTGTTCCAGAGCCAGTTATTACTGACTTAAACCTCTTTAATGATAATCTATTAAAAAGGTGCTCTAAGGCTAACAAAGAGATGCATTATCGCTTCAGAAAGCCCATAGAAGAATTGCTGGAACAGGAAAAACATTTAATGATTCCATTTAACCAAATCCCCTTTGATACAGCTAGATATGAGACAAGAAAGGTAAACAAGTATGGGCTCATTGATTTTTCAGGATGCCGTTATTCCGTCAGCCCCAAATATGTAGGACAATATGTAGCTGTAAAGATTCTGGCGAATAACATAGAGATCTTTTCAAGGGATTTATCGAAAAGAATTACAACCCACCCCAGATTATTTGGGAAAAGTGGGGAATCCATAAACTATATTGATTTTATCGATATGATAAAGGTAAGGCCAAATGCCCTAAAATATTCGGGTATTTATTCACTCCTACCAGGGTCATGGCAAGATTATCTAGAAACTTTAGATAAAGAATCTCTCAAAGATGCTTTTAATGCTCTAAAATTGATACTCTTGGAAGAGGATCTAAATTATGCTGACAGGGTATTAAAGGAAACTATGAAGCATGATTCCACCTCTCCAGAAGCCATCCTTGTGACCTACAAGAGACTAAAGGAGAATATAGCTATCTATGATGATGAGATATGCCTACCTTCAGATTTACCCTCTTATGAGGTAGATACGTCAGAGTACGATATGTTTTTAAGGGAGGTAGCCAAATGAGAGATGAAATTAGCAGATATCAGAAAAACTTGAGACTGTCCAGTAACCTTATGGAAATTTATCCAAGTATCAAAGCCGATAATCATGAGGAATTTCTACTTAAATTATTGAAAGAACTCAATAAGGATAGGGAAGAAAAAAGGAGACTTAGAAACCTAAATAATGCAGGGTTCCTTGTGACTAAGACCTTAGAAGACTATGATTACTCACAAATTAGATTCCCAGATACCCTTAAAGTGGATGAACTGGAAGCCTTGGCTTTCCTTGAAAGAAAAGAGAATTTAATTCTTTATGGCTCCGTTGGTACTGGGAAAACCCATCTTTCAGTCGCTCTGGGAGTCAAGGCAATTAACCAGGGTAAAAAGGCGGTATTCTACAGAGTGCACGATTTAATTAATCAGATGGAGTCCGGCGATGAGAAAAAGACAGCTAAAGTACAGAAAAAAATTCATGGGGCTGATTTATTAATACTTGATGAGTGGGGCTATCTCCCACTTCATCAGGAGGGTGCAAGATTAATATTTGATATTGTTTCTAGCTGCTACGAAACCAAGAGCATAATCATAACCACAAACATTGAATTTAGTAAGTGGAAGGGGTTTCTATTTGATGAGAAGTTAACAGCTGCAATAATTGATAGACTAGTTCACCACTCACATATGCTTATATTTGCAGGTAAAAGTTTCCGAATGATGCATTCATTAATGAAGTAAAAAAATTAGTGCTGGTAATTGCACTTTTGATTGCCAAAGGTTGTATTTTCTTATTGCCAAACACATAGGTAGTGAATGATTAATCTCTCTATTATCGCCAGCCAAAACAACACCTCCATTTGTCCTGGTCAAGGG
>JAAZKM010000137.1 GCA_012799835.1 Candidatus Methanofastidiosia archaeon | reverse complement strand
TACTATTTTATGATCCATGTTAAATTGATACGGGATCATAACATCAGAGTATAAATAGCTCCCAATCTGACATAAATTTATTTTTATCATTTACAAAAACCTATATAAGGAATAAACTTAAACTCTTTTCATGAAATATGTGGTAGTTACGGGCGGAGTTATTTCTGGTTTAGGTAAAGGGGTGACTACTGCCTCGATAGCAAAAATCATCCAATCAATGGGGCACAAAGTCACTGTTGTTAAAATAGATCCATATGTTAATGTTGATGCTGGCACGATGTCTCCTTTTGAGCATGGCGAAATATTTGTTTTAGAAGATGGAGGGGAAGTGGACCTTGACCTTGGTAACTATGAAAGATTTCTTAATATTCATTTGACCAAAGATCACAATATTACAACTGGGAAGGTTTACCTCAATGTCATTGAGAAGGAGAGGAAAGGAGCCTATCTTGGCAAAACTGTTCAAATTATACCTCACATTACAGATGAAATAAGAAATGAAATAAGAAAGATTGGAAAAGATCATGATATAACTGTTATTGAAGTTGGAGGGACTGTAGGGGACATTGAGAGCATGCCTTTTCTAGAGGCTTTGAGGCAGCTTTCTATAGAGGAAGATGTCGTTTTCATTCATGTTACTCTCGTACCAAATCTTACTGTTGTAGGTGAACCTAAGACTAAGCCAACTCAACATTCTGTAAAGACTCTGAGAGAAGTTGGAATCAGCCCACATATTATAGTTTGTAGGAGCACCCAAAAGCTTAATGAAAAAACTAAGGAAAAAATTGCCCTTTTTACCAACGTTAAAGTTGATCATGTGATCAGTGCCCCAGATGTTGAGGATATACATTTCATGTCAATCATTTTTGACGAAGAAAAAATAGGTCAAAAGATTCTTGATTATTTCAAAATTGACGGGAAACCCAATCTCTCACTATGGAAATCAATCCTATGTAAAAATTATAAAAAGGATATTAATCTTGCAATTGTTGGCAAATATATAGATCTTCATGACTCTTACTTAAGCATATCTCAAGCACTAAAACATGCTTCTTTCAAAACTTGCTATAAAACTAATATATCCTGGATAGAGGCAGAAAATTTCGATGACAGTCAATCTACATATGATCTCCAAAACTTTGATGGCATTTTAGTGCCTGGAGGATTTGGATCAAGAGGTGTTGAAGGCAAAATAAATGTAATAAAATATGCTAGGGAGAACAATATCCCTTTTCTTGGAATTTGCCTTGGATTTCAGCTTTCTGTAATTGAATATGCTAGAAATGTTTGTGGCCTTAAAAATGCCAACACAACAGAAATATGTAATACTGAATATCCTGTTATTGATTTATTACCAGAACAAAAAAAGATTTCTACTAAAGGCGGAAACATGAGGCTTGGAGCCTCTGAGATCATTCTTGATAAAAATTCCATGATTCATTCATTATATAAAACAGATAGAATATTTGAAAGGCACAGGCATAGATATGAAGTCAATAAGGATTATGTTGATTTACTTACCAAAGACAAAAAACTTATTTTTTCAGCCAAATCCCCTAATGGCTTGATGGAAGCTCTAGAAATTAAAGGTCACCCTTTCTTTTTAGGAACTCAATTTCACCCCGAATTTAAATCAAAAGTTGAGTCTGTTGCCCCTACATTTTATGGCTTTGTAAAAGCGATGGGTGAAAAACAATGAATGTAAAGTCATCTGTTAGAAATATTATTTCCGAGATAAGCTCTGTTTTGGAAGAAATTGATGAAAATACTGTTGAAGAAATTATTATTGAAATTTTAAAGGCCAACAAAATATTTATCGTCGGTGCAGGCAGGAGTGGCTTAGTTGGAAAGGCCTTTGCGATGAGGCTTATGCAAATTGGATTTAAAGTATATGTTGTGGGGGAAACTATAACTCCGTCCATGGATGAAGGTGATTTGCTAATAGCGATATCTAATTCAGGGGAAACAAAAAGTGTATGTCTAGCTTCACAAATTGCAATGTCACTTAAGGGAAAAATAATTGTAATCACCTCTATCAAAAACTCTAGATTAGCTAAGAAAGCTACTAAAACAATAATCATAGATGCAAAACATAGAACAGACCCAAACAGATTTGTTCAAAAAGGATTTCACAATGAGATGCCATCATTTGCACCTTTAGGCACTCTTTTTGAGGTTTCTACATTTCTGTTCTTTGAGGGGCTGATTAGCTCTTTAATGGAAAGGACCAACAGGAAAGAAGAAGACTTGAAAAAAATGCACACCGTTCTAGAATAAACGAAATACTTTAATATTATATTTTTTAATCTAGCTGAGGGACCGTGGGGTAGCTTGGTCCATCCTTTTGGCTTCGGGAGCCAGAAACCTGAGTTCAAATCTCGGCGGTCCCATTAAATATATAAATTGACCCCCTTTAATAAATAAAGGATTCTATTTTTTTATCTCGACTAGAGGTAAATATCGAGGTGTATTCTGATGGCTGATAAATTAAGAGATGAAATAAATGGAAACAAAAAACATGCTACAGGAGACAAACCTTCTTTTTGTGTAATTGGCGCTGGCAACGGTGGTCTTGCAATGGCCGGGTATTTAGCGCTTCATGATTTTTCAGTTAATATTTGGACTAGGGACAAAGATAAAATGGAAGCCTTGGCTGCGGCAAGAGGCATTGAAGTTGAAGGTAAACTGAAAGGATTTGGAGAATTAAATAAAATCGATGTGGATTTTAAGAAATCCATAGAAGGTGTTGATATTATAATGGTGGCCATACCTGCAAATGGCCATAAGGAAATAGGACAAAAACTTGTAAAGTATGTTACACCAGGCCAAACAATTGTTTTAAATCCCGGCAGAACAGGTGGCGCATTGGAGCTTTACAACATCTTTAGAAAAGAAGGGAAAATAAGGGAGGACATTATTTTTGCCGAAGCACAGACATTTCTGTTTGTTGCCAGAAAATTAGGGGTCCATAAAGTAAAAATATTCGATATAAAAAGATCAGTTCCAGTTTCAGCAGTCAGATCATATAAAAATCCTGAATTAATAAATAAATTAAGGATAGCTTTTCAACAATTTATCCCAGCATCTGACGTGCTTCACACAAGCTTGGGAAATATTGCTGTCATGTTCCATCCTTGCGTCATGTTATTAAACACAGGCTGGGTTGAATCTGATCATGGCGACTTTGAATATTATCTTGAAGGGATATCCCCTGGTGTGGCTAAAGTTTTGGAACATATAGATATGGAAAGAATTAAAATTGCCGAAGCTGTTGGCATTAGAGTGCCATCCTTAAAAGACTGGCTATACTTCTCCTATGGATCCACAGGTGCAGATCTTTACGAGGCCGTACAAACTACGTCAGCCTACAAAGGCATCATGGCACCTTCCACTACCCACCACAGATACATCTTAGAAGATGTCCCGATGAGTCTTGTTCCAATGTCATCTTTAGGCCATAAGTTTGGCATCGATACCAGATACATTGATTCTATTATTAATATCGCATGTTGTCAACAAGAAAGAAACTTTTGGTCCGAAGGCAGAACTGTAGAAGACATGGGTATCAAAAATTTTGATCTAAAATTAATAAGGCGACTTGTAGCCGGAGAGATCGTATGAATGCTATATTAGCAACGATAGGAAATTGCATCCACGTTCAGGGAATTAAAAACTTTGAAAGCTTGTTGAATAAAAACGACATTGACACAGAGTTTATCGGCGTATGCATGGATATTGATAAACTAATTAAAATTATTCTTGATAAAAAACCCGATATTGTGGGGCTTAGCTATAGGCTTGAGCCTGAAAATGCTAAACATTTGTTCACCAAATTGAATGACTTAATCCATGAATATAATATTGATTCAAAATTTTTCTTTGGTGGAACTCCCGCCGTATGCGAGCTTGCTGAAAAAACAGGATTATTTACAGGCGTGTTTAAAGGGACAGAGACCGAAAATGAAATTATTGATAAAATTTTCAAAAGGGAAAAAAAAGTTGCAGCAGTTGATTACCCTGATACCCTATATGAAAGAATAGAAATGCAGTATCCCTTCCCGTTAATAAGACACCACTTTGGCCTCCCATCGCTTGAAAAAACTATTAAAGGCATCGAAGAAATTGCAAAGAGCCTTTCTGTTGACATTATATCGATTGGCCCAGATCAAATTGCCCAAGAATGTTTTTTCAATCAAGACAAAGTTTGCAATGAATTTGAAGGTGGAGGGGGGGTGCCACTTAGAAAAAAAGAGGATTTAGAGGCGATATATCGCTCTTCAAGAATTGGCAATTTTCCTCTTTTGAGATGTTATGCAGGCACAAATGATTTGATTAAATGGGGGAATTTGCTAAAAGATACAATTAATAACGCATGGGGTGCCATACCTATCTTCTGGTATTCTGAACTTGATGGCAGGTCAAAAAGAAATTTGATGGATGCAATTATTGAAAATCAAAGAGCTATAAAATGGCATGCTGAGAACAGGATACCAATCGAAATCAATGACTCACACCAATGGGCCCTTAGAAATACTACTGATCCAATTGAAATTGCATCTGCTTACATTGCAACTCATAATGCTAAAAATCTTGGAGTTAAGTATTATATTCAACAGTTTATGACGAATGTACCGCCCGATATATCCCATGAGATGGACATCGCTAAAATGCTTGCTAAATTAGAATTGATATCAGAGTTATCAGATGATAATTTTACCATTCTAAGGATGATAAGGACAGGTCTTGCCTCTCTTTCCGTAGATGAGGATATTGCTAAGGGGGAACTTGCTTCCTCTATTACTATTGGAATGTATTTATTGCCCCACATAATTCACGTTGTTGGATATTCAGAAGCTTATAATGTTGCGACACCAAAGGTAGTAATTGAAAGTTCAAAAATTACAAAAGGAGTAGTTAAAAACTGTCTTAAAGGTTTACCTGCAATTGGGGATAATAAAAAAATCAATAAGAGAAAAGAAGAAATAAAAAAAGACGCTAGATTATTATTGGAAACAATAAACTCACTTGGCGACAACATAGATCCCTTGACTGATCCAAATACCCTCTTCATGGCAGTAAAAACTGGCCTATTGGATGCTGAGAACTTGAAAGGATTTGCTCCCGGAAAAGGGGAAATTAAAACAGCGATTATAGATGGAACTGTGCGATGTATTGACAAGGATACAGGAAAAATAATGTCTGAGAAGGAGAGGATAGCTCAACTTAATATATAATAGTTATTAACTAATATATAATAATTAATATTTATTAAATATTATTTAATAAAGTTGGATTTCTCTTATCTATATATTCCTTTATTGCTTCCTCAACAGTTGAGCTCCTCTCACCAGTATTCAAAGATACTTTAATTGATCTTGGAATCCCCAATTTATCTTTTATCAGAGTATCAAGTGCATTCACAAGCTCTTCATCAAGAGAGAAACTTTTGATTACCTTTTTCTTTTTATATTGGGGTTTTTCTACCTCTTTATGGGTAAAGCGTTGTGTCATTATTTCCTTTTTTTCCTTTTCATGGTCGATTTCCTCTTTTGTAAGGACTACCCTTCTCTGTATTTCCTTCTCTAAATCATTCTTTAAACCATTAGTTAAAGCCATCAAATCCCCTCCAATACCCTTTTACATAATTGTATATAGTCATAGGCCCCTCTTGAGTTTAGTGCATACTCAAATATAGTTTTTCCATGTGCAAAGCTTTCGGATAATTTGGTATCTATCCTTATATAGGGACTTATCATCCCTTGAAAATGATCAATACTCTCAAAAAATTCGACGTATTCCTTAGTTCTTTTTACCCTCTCATCTACAAATGTCGGAACAATGAGATTTATCATTAAATCTTTTTGAAAATCTTCTCTTAGATCATAAATTAGTTTATCTACCTTAAAAAGGCCCTTTACTGATAGATATTCCATTGATACAGGCACAAGCAACTTTTGGCAAAAATTAAGTGCATTTTCATTCAGGATGCCTAATCCTGTTTGACAGTCAATCAGTACATAATCATAGTTAATGCCTTCAAGGCGCTTTTTTAGCGCGTTTTCCCTGTTTCTCCATCCAACCATCTCTAGGGCCACCTGGGAAATTGTTTCATCAGATGGCAGTAAATCCAGATTCTTCCTAGCATTTACAATACACTCTTCAAAGGGGGCTATGTCCTTTAAGAGATGGTAAATACTTTTGGAAAACTTAACCCCAAGGCACTCTGCATCATTTCCTTGATCATCTATATCTATAATTAATACCTTTTTACCCGTGAGGGCAAGTGCATGCCCTAAATTGATTGTTGTGGTAGTTTTTCCTGTACCGCCTTTTTGATTGTATATGGCAATAGTTTCCAAGATATCACCTATTAGTTATTATTTATTAGTTGATATGTATTAATTAATAATTATTAACATTCTTTATAAATCTTTGTCTCACAGAAAAGCGATTTTTCCTCATTTAGAGTGGGTTAATTAGTCAAAAAACAGGATCTAATAAAACATGTGGCTAAAAGCACATATTTATTAGTTAATAACTATTAAATATTAACTAATAATTAATAATTGCTAAGTTAAGTTACCTTCAGAGTCGACTGATATGCCTCTTTTTTCAAGATTTTTCCGTAATCTCCAAAAAGAAGTAGTAGATATACGTTTTTTCGCCTCTTTGAGGAACTTCTCTGCATTTATTGGGCTTATAAAATGTCTTTTAACAAATTCAGCCTCTACAAGCTTAACTCTGTTTTTTCTTCCGCCACTACCTTTAGATTCCATAAGTTTGATTTCTCTTTCGATAGCCCTTATCAAATCTTCTCTAGAAATCCCGTATTTTTTTGATACTTGAGTTTCTATATCCAATAATTAACCCCCAGCATTTCAAAACTCTGTATTTTGAAATAGAAGAAGTTGATTCATTAATAAATCTTGTTGTTTTATATATTTAAACAGTCTTGGCAAAAATAACGGATTTAGATATATAAACTTATATATTCTAAACCTGATTTATATATCTGGTGTTCATTTGAAGGTACAGGTATACAGCTATATTGAAAATAACAACGTAAAAATTGTAATTAAGCCTGCAACTAAGTTATCGCCTGAAAAATTCAAAGAATACCTAAGGGATATGAAGAAATTTAATTTTGTATATAACAGGAATATTGAGGCAAACGAAATAACAATAAAAGATCCAAAACAGCTAGTTGCTTTATTTAATTATTTTGATAAAAATTACAGAATTGATGGAGAACTAGAGGGAATTAAGGTGTATGCCTGGGGTGAAAGGGGCTTATTTTTAGGAGAGGCTTTGGAAATTTTAAAAATAAAGTCTTTAGAAAGAAAGAATCAAAAGATAATTGTTTACTTGTCCAAAATTGACATCCAGTTCATGGAGAAAATTTATGCAGAAAAGCTACCGGAATGGATGAAGGAATATGATCGGATGTATAGGGATAAAGTTGTAGAAGAGATCTTAAATGAATCAAAAATTCACTTTATTAAAGAGACCGCCGGGGATAAAATAATATTTTACGTCGACACGATGCCTGAAAAGCTAAACGAGTGGCTTTCACTTAAAGATAAATTTATAGAGAAATACTCCACATTGTAATTAATGGGCAAAGGAACTTACTCACTGATATTGGAATTAGAGAGAGATCAATATATTGAGATTGGAAAACTGGGTAAATTTCTATTCAAAAAAGGGTATTATGTATACAATGGCAGCGCACTTGGCGGATTTGGAAGGGTCAAGTATCACCTGAAAAAAAATAAAAAGAAAAAATGGCACATTGACTATCTACTCGACAATTCGAAAATTATTAAAATTTTTTTATCTGAAGTAGAGAAAAATTACGAGCATGAAATATCTAAATCTTTATCTAACTCCCCAAATGCGGAAGTTCTTGCGAGGGGATTTGGGTCCTCCGATTGCAAGGATGGGTGCCCTTCCCATCTTATTTATTTTAGTGAGAATCCAGAAATAAGCGGCATCTATCAAAGATTAAATTTAAAATATCTGATTTTAGAGGAATCCGATTTCAAAAACATGCAATGTTTCAAAATCTAGCTTTAGACAGTTTTTGATATTATACCAAAATTTCCTCTTTTCTAAAAAATCGATAGTGTTTTCTAATGGGTAAAGAGAGGATTGCAATAAATATGCTTTCCCTGATTTAGAAAGAAATTGGCCAAAACTATTCAAAAATGACCGTATATGGCGACCTCCGTCAGTACCGCCATGGTAAGATAAATCAATCAGGTCCTTAGGCGGTGAATCGACAGGCAGATACGGGGGATTAAAGACAATGATATCAAATAAGGATCCCAGTTTAATTGAAGAAAACAAATCAGAGGAAAAGAAATGTATATTCTCTACTGAATTAGCTATTGCATTTTGTTTGGCCAGAATAAGGGAATAAGGATTTATGTCACAACCATACACATTTTCTATTTCCTTAGCAAGATGAAGGGAAATAATACCGCTTCCAACCCCTATTTCAAGAGCACTATCAGACATTTCGGGATTTATTGATTCTATCAATAGATATGAGTCCTCAGAAGGGGGGTAAACCCTCTCATCATGTGCCACTTTAAATTCCATAACATTCATTATATCACATAAGATACCATAAAAATTAAATAAAATTATAAATGTAACTGAATAAAAAAGTGTGCTTAAGCGGATTGGGGTGAGTCAAATGGTTAATTTTAAACTTAAAATATTCAATAATACCACTTCTAAAGATTACATTCATAATTTTAACAATCAAATAAAGTGCGTAAAGGATGCAATTTTAACCATTGAAGAGGCAATAAAGCTGATGGAAAAAGGGTGCATATCTGAAATGGGGGATAAATGTAAAATAGTAGTTGAGTTGGAAAAAGAGGCAAAAGAATACCAAGACAATATGGAAAAAACTCTTCAAAAAGGATCATTTTTAGGGCCAAGCGAAGCAAAATATGGTGAGATTTCTTCACTTATCGCTGAAATTGGCCTAAAAGCCAAATCAATTTCTGACTTATTGGCAGATTTAAATAAAGAAAAAATCCCTAACGACATAATCAACGATTTTGTTAGATTAATTGAAACAGACGAGAACATTACCCGAGAAATATATCTCACGATGAAAAAGATAGAGGATATCGACGATGAAAAATTAAATAGATTTTCCAAAAAAATAGTAAAAAAGAAAAATGAGGTCATTGATTTATCTGAATCGATTTTAGTCAGATACCATAAAGAAAATGAAGGGGACAATTCATCTAAAACTTTTGAGAGTATAATTTCCATATTGAAGAAAATCCCAGAAGATGCAGAGAATCTGATCATGATCATTAATCGCTGACATTTGGTAGTATGATGAAAGTAATTGAAATAGATAATATCACAAAAAAATACAATGGAAGGGTGGCTGTTAACAATTTTTCTTTAGCAGCCGAAAGCGGAAAAATATATGGATTTTTAGGGCCAAATGGGGCCGGGAAAACCACCACCATTAGAATGATTATGGGGATAATTGCCCCAGATTCGGGCACCATCAAGGTATTCGGAGAAAAACTCTCCGAAGAAAGCAAAAAAAGAATTGGATATATACCTGAGGAAAGAGGGCTTTATAAAAAATATAAGGTCTCCGATCTATTAATCTACTTTGCCAAACTGAAAGGACTAAGCTCAGAAGAGGCTAGAAAAAACTCAAGCTTATGGCTTGATAAAGTTGGCCTTAAAAATAGGGCCAATAGTAGGATAGAGGAGCTTTCAAAAGGCATGCAACAGAATATACAACTAATAGTGGCCTTAATTAATAACCCCGATCTCATTATTTTAGATGAGCCGTTTGTCGGTCTTGATCCAATAAACACAAGAAATATGAAGGAAATAATTTATTCACTGAAAGAATCTGGCAAAACAATAATATTTTCAACTCACCAGATGAATGAAGCGGAAAGACTGTGTGATCATATATTCTTAATTGATAAAGGGACGAAGTTAATAGATGGGACAATTGGAGATGTAAAAAAGAAATATTCCAAGAATTTTGTTTCTGTTGAATTTCAGAATAGGATGCTAAACTTTGATGACATAGATATGATAGAAAATGTCTATTATGACGGAAATAAAGTGGAGATGGAATTAAGAAAAGACAGTAACTATAACGAACTACTGGAAATACTAATGAAGAGAGGAAACATAACAAAATATGAAATTTCCGAATCATCACTTGAAAGCATTTTTGTTGAGGTAGTGACAAATGGCGTCTAAAACAAAAATTGTCGCAGTAACTGAATTTATAACAAATGTCAAAAGGAAAGAGTTCATTATTTTAACATTCCTTCTCCCGCTAATACTGTTTATGTCAATGGTGATTCCTTTACTTTTCATGCAAACAGTCTCCCATGAAAGGGAGGTCCTTGGGGTAGTCGATGAAACTGGCGCTGTCTTACCCATTCTCAAAGAAAGATACCATGATTACAATATAAGGGAAATCAAAACTGCAGTTGAGGCAAGACAACTTCTTGAAAATGACAGTATATCAGGCTATATAGTGATCCCAAAAGATTTTTTAAAGATTGGAAAGGCCTCTTATTACTCCAAAATTCAATTATCTTCCCTATCACCAGCCAATTTGAATCTTGAGAGGATACTATCTGATATTGTGATAGAAAATCTCCTCTTAGACAAGGGTATTCCCAAAGAAACAATAAACAAGGTCAAAAATCCAATTGAAATGGAGCGGGTCACTGTAACAAAAAAAGGTGAGGAAATAGAAACTCCTTTTGCATTTTTTGGTAACTATCTCTTGCCTTTATTCCTTTTCATGTCAATTATGAATGCGGGCGGCTATTTACTAAACGGCATAATTGAAGAAAAGGAGAATAAAGTGGTCGAAGTACTGCTTTCCACTATTTCTTCCAATGAGCTATTATCCGGAAAAATTTTGGGATTGGGGGGCTTAGGGATAGTGCAAGTTGGGATTTGGACTTTTGGGATAATCATAATAACTTCATTACTTAAAATACCGTTAGTTTCCCTAGAAAAGGGTGTTTTGATGATGATCTATTTTGTTTTGGGGTATTTGTTCTATTCATCAATATTTGCAATGATCGGATCAATTTCGACAAGTACCAGAGATTCACAGCAAATATCCGCCATTGTGTCCTTTTTTGTCTTTATACCCCTATTACTTTTCCTTGGAATAGTCCAAAATCCAAATATGAACTTTATCAGAGTGCTTGGGATGATACCGCCATTTGTCCCCACAATAATGATGATGAGGGTTTTATTATCTGAAGTGCCTTTTATTGATCTGATAGTATCCATATTAATCCTCTCAGTGGCTCTTGTTGCAGCCGCAAAAATTGCATCAAAAATGTTTAAAATAGGTATACTGATGTATGGTAAAAAACCGAGTTTTAATGAAGTATTAAGGTGGATTCGGGAGTAGGTAATAATGAAAAGAATTGGTATAATTGTATGTCAAATATTTGAGGAGGAACTGTTAGAAATAATTAATAGCTTTCCAAAGATAGGCAAAATATTAATCTATGATAATGACGCCTCTAAAGAATTCCAGAATATTGCCGCAAGGGAGCTGCCTCCTGAAAAATTTAGGGTAGTGAGGGAGTTATGCTCTACTAAGTTCTTGAAAAGGGAAAATGAAATTGAAGCCCTCCTATACTTCCTTCCTCTTGCATTACACGTCGATCCATCTTTAATAAAAAAAGAGGTTGTAGCAGCTGCCAAGGAATTGGAGAAACATGTTGAGTTCCTTGTTTTATTCTTTGGGCTTTGTGGAAATTCACTCGGTGATGTTGAAGCACTGATGAAAGAAAATAGGATTAAGGTTCCGACTAGCATACTAAAGGATGGCCAGGGGGAAATTGTCGACGACTGTGTGTGTGCACTTATAGGGTCAAGAAAAGGATACATTGAAACAATAGGTGAAGAACCCGGGACTTGGTTTATGACATACGGCTGGGCCAAATACTGGAAAGAACTATCCTGTGAAACTGTAGGTACATACGATCCCAATAAAATGAAGCTTGTTTTTGAGAAAACAGGATACAAAAGAACCCTTGCACTAGAGTTTGACTTTGGAGACGAGGACATTTACAGCAAAAGATGTAAAGAATTCTCAGAAATATTTAATCTGCCTGTATGCTATAAAAAAGGCACCACCAGTATTTTAAAAGACGCTCTTGGAAAGGCAATAAATGTGGTGTTAAATGATTGACCTTACAAACATTCTCCTAATTTTCCTGTTTGCAAAGATATTTGGCGATCTAGCTGAACGAAAAAACATTTCTAGTATTGTTGGTCACGTTATTAGTGGGATTATTTTTGGACCGTTTATATTAGGGATAATATACCCCGGCAATGACGTAGAAGTTCTTGCAGACATTGGACTTTTAGTGATAATGCTATATGCCGGCCTTACAAGTGACTATAAAGAATTAGTAAAGGCAAAGTTTACTGCAGTGATCATAGGATTGTTTGGGGTGATTACATCATTTCTTTTTTGCTTTTCTATAATGTCTTTTCTTGGATTTGATTTGATTTCTTCCTTGTTTGTGGGCATCGTTCTTACAAATACTGCAGTTGAGATTGTAGGAGGCATCGTGGCCAGTGAAAAAAATCAAAAGGTATCCCATATCCTCCTTGGGTCTTCATTTTTTGATGACATAATTGCGAT
>JAAZKM010000136.1 GCA_012799835.1 Candidatus Methanofastidiosia archaeon | reverse complement strand
TTCAATGATAACATATTTAAAAGGAACTGTTTTTAATGCTCCTGTGAAGACTTTGGTTAATACAGTAAATTGTTCTGGAGTAATGGGTGCAGGGATTGCTTTAGAATTTAAATTAAGGTTTCCAGAAATGTTTGACGATTATGTAAAAAAGTGCGAATCCAAACAAATAAAAATAGGGGTTCTACACATATATAAATACTCAGAAAAACTGTGGATAATGAATTTACCAACGAAAATACATTGGCGATTTCCTTCAAAACTTGAATGGATTGAACAGGGATTAAAATATTTTGCCGAAAATTATGAAAAAGTAAATATTGAATCAATTGCTTTTCCAAAGTTAGGTACATATAATGGTGGATTAGATTGGAATGAAGTAAGGTTATTAATGGAAAGGTATTTAAAAGATGTAAATTTGCCCGTATATATTTGTTTAGATGAATTAAATGAAGCCGAAGGAATTGAAAAAAATATGGTGGATGGTTTAAATAACTCAACTATTGAAGAATTGATTAAAGAAGTAAAATTAACAAGAAAGCAAGCGGAAAATGTGATAAACAAATTGCCAGTTAAAAGGTTTTTCCATATTTTGAAACTGTCAAGAATAGGAATAAAGACATATGAGAAATTGTTTCATTATTATTATACAAGGTCAGTTATAACAAGATCGGATATAGGAACAAGCCCAAAAAACGCGGATAAAGTAACAACTGAAGAAAAATATGAACAATTGTCTTTATTTTAGTATTTAGGGTGAGGCGATAAAAAAATGGATAAATATATAGGTAAGTTAATTGGCAATACAGGTAATCCTAACAATTTAAAGATTGCTCTGGAAAACAGTTTTTCTGCTAAAAGAGGAGAGTTTGTAAAAATTAAGCATAAAGAATCGGAAGAAGATGGAGATATATATGTACTTGGAAGGATTGTTACTATTTCCAGGAGCAATATTTTATATAATTCCAATATGGGTGAAGGACTATCATCTCTTGAAATATTGCCTGGTGCGCAGATCACTGGAGAAACCTTATTTGGAACTATAGAACTGGTAGGATATAGGGATAGTTATGGTCAGATAAAAATACCGCGCAGACCTCTTAATCCAGGAGAAAAAGTATATGGTGTTGATTATGAGTTCTTATCACAGTTTTATAGGTTTGATGAAAATACGAGCATAAACATAGGTAATTTGATTGGATATGATAAAGGAAGCAATATAGTTCCAGTTTATTTAGATGTAAATAAACTGGTTACAGAGCATTTGGCAGTGCTTGCTATGACTGGTTCCGGCAAATCATACACTGTTGGCAGAATTATTGAGAGACTTGTAGCGGAGATGAATGGTACAGTAGTAGTGTTTGATGTTCATGGAGAATATGGCAAAGCATTTGAAAAAGGAGAGATACATTATAATAACAATCTTGTTTTAATTGAAGATGAGAGGGAGAAGAAGAGTATTCAAAGAATTCAGGAAAATTTAATAAAAATGCAGAATTTAGGCGGTGGAATAAAAGTCTATACTCCCCAGATTGATTCTTTTGATTATAAATA
>JAAZKM010000135.1 GCA_012799835.1 Candidatus Methanofastidiosia archaeon | reverse complement strand
CCTTTTCGTCATGTTTTATTTGTGGTTTTGGTTGTTCATATCTTGGCTTGTCAATGTTTTCAACAATCCACTGTTCAGCCGGAATTTTATTCCTTAAGGCTTTGATTATTTCTTTTTTTGTTAGATCCTCAACCTCTTTTCCCATAGGCGCTCTTGCAATATAGTCTACCTCTGCAACTTGAAAAAGCTCTTTTAGAATTAGCTCTCCACCCCTGTCCCCGTCCACAAATGCAGTAACTGTCTTTTCATGGGATATTGCTGCAATTGTTTTTGAAACACTTGTCCCTTCTACAGCAAGGGTATTTTTAATTCCATACTTTAACAAATTTAAAACATCGGCCCTTCCCTCGACTACGATTATTGCATCACTTTCATCAACATTGGGTCCTGCAGGGAGCTGATCCTCTCCAAATGATTGAATCTCCCCCATTCTAACAGATTCTTTCACTTCATCTGTAAGTTCAGAACTTTCAGGCGTTATCTCATCCACCATTGTTGTAAGAATAATTTTAGCCCTATCCACTACGTAGTTCCTCTTTGATTTTCTAACATCCTCTATTGTTGTTACATCTATCCTAGCATTGCAGGGCCCAACTCTATCGATTGTTTCAAGAGAAGCTGCAAGAATGGCAGTTTCAACTTTGTCAAGGCTTGAAGGGACAATTATCTCCCCTGTACTTTTTCCATTCTTTGAAGTGATGTTTACTCTAATCCTTCCAATTCTCCCGGTCTTTTGTAGTTCACGTAAGTCAAGGTCATCACTCAATAAACCCTCAGTCTGTCCAAAAATAGCCCCCACGACATCAGGCCTTTCAACGATACCACTTGCATTAATCTGAGCTTTGATGATATATTTAGTTGTACCAACCTCTTCTTTTATGTCCTTAAGATAATCGTCTCCCTTCTTCGATACAATATCCTCAATAAAATCTTTATCACTCATAATAAATTCCCTCCCCTCAAAAAAATTATAGAATACCTAGGGCTTTGTTTGTCATGCTAATTGACTCATCTCTTTTTTTAAGATCAAACATGGCCCTAATGGCATCTATATTTTCAGGAACAATATCGGATTCTTGATGAATAGCCTGGATATAGTAAAGCGTTCCGTCCTTAATATTAATTGAATCCTTCCAGACTATAGTTTCAAACATGTCCCCTCTGTTTCTGTTAAGATTCTTTGCAAACTCCATTATATCTGCGGTAGAATCTATCCCATCTTCTTTACTGACTAAAATAACCCTTGATATGTTATTAAATAAGTCTATTACTTCCTCCCTTTTCATATCTCTCTTTAAATCTACCATTATTGTGTGAAGATGCATCAATGTTGTAGGCACCTTTACAGCTACGGTTTCAATATCTACTGGGAGAACAGTCTTTAAATCTGGGCCATGATGAGATGGCACCTTTACTTCAGGTACTATAGCGTTTATAGGTCCTCTTTTGTTGTCTCCGGGGTCAGCTGCCCTTCGAATCATTACCGCTTTCACCTTTTTTAAAGCGTTAGCTTCATTTAGGCAGTTTAGAGTCCTTGCAAGTCCAGTTGTATTACAAGAAACAACCCTTATGTATTTTTGACCTACATTCTTATCAAAATTAGAGTGAGCGTTAAAGGAAGTTCCAATGGAAGCGTCCTCTCCTCCTTGAAAAATGGCATTAAGCCCAAGTGATTTGTAAAGATCCATATTCTTGGCACCTTGTTTTCCAGGTGCGCAGTCTACAACTACATCTACAGAGTCTTTAATATCTTTTAAGTAACCTTTTGTTTTCAATCCTCTCTTTTTGAAGGCGTCTATATCGGCCCCATCAACACAATAAAGATCATAGCCCTTCTTTATTGCCTGTTCTGCATCAAAATCAGGCGTTCTCTTTGAAACGCCAATTATCTTCATATCATTCTGGAGGGCGACTGCATCTGCTACCCTCTTCCCAACAGTTCCATATCCATTTATAAATACATTGATCATGAAATCCACCTTTATTAAAAGTTATTGATGAGTAAATTAGTTTCACCTTGTAGATATTTGAAATCGGACGTTTATAAACGTTTGCTATACATTTTATTTCTAAAAAGTTCAATATCGATGATAAATTTTATATAAAAGGCATTGTTGCAGAGTCCATGAAGAGTATTGTGGTCTACGGAACGGTTCAGGCCGTTGGATTTAGACCATTCGTATATAAAACTGCCATTAAAAATAATTTAAGCGGCTATGTTAGAAACAGAGGAGATAGCGTAGAAATCGTTGTTGATGGCCCTAATGACCAAATAACTAAATTTATCGATGATTTGAATCAAAGAAAACCTCCATTGGCCAAAATTGATAGGTTTTTGATTACGGATAAATCTTTTGATGAAAATTTTAAAGGTAATCTTTTCTATATAAAGGAGAGTAAAAGTGGAAACGGTGGTTCAGCCTCAATGATTCCGCCTGATGTATGTGTGTGTGAGGATTGCCAGAGGGAACTGTTCCTCAAAACAGACAGAAGGGCCTTCTATCCTTTTATCAACTGCACGAACTGTGGCCCAAGATTTACTATAATCAAAAATACCCCTTATGATAGGGAAAGGACTACTATGGAAAAATTTAAGCTTTGCCCGGACTGTCTCAGGGAATACAGAGACCCCCTTAATAGAAGATATCATGCAGAACCTGTTGCATGCCCCAAATGCGGTCCACATTACTCACTCTTTGATAAATCTAGAAAAAAAATAGAAAATCCGATTGAATCTGCAGCAAAGTTATTGGAAGATGGAAAGATCATCGCAATTAAAGGATTTGGGGGATACCATATTGGATGTGACGCGTCAAACAAAGAAGCTGTAGATGAGCTTAGAAAAAAGCTCAGGAGGCCTTATCAGCCATTTGCAGTTCTTGGTAGAAATGTTGAAGCTATAGAAAAGTGCTGCAATGTGAATTATGAAGAAAAAAACGCCCTAACATCCCGTGAGCGACCTATTGTGGTGTTAGAAAAAAAGAACTCTAAAGAATTTGAAATCATATCGCCTGGGCTCCATAATGTTGGAATAATGTTGCCATACACCCCCCTTCATTTTTTGTTATTTAGTTACACTTACCTGGACT
>JAAZKM010000134.1 GCA_012799835.1 Candidatus Methanofastidiosia archaeon | reverse complement strand
CATTTAATGATTTAGTTATTAGTAATTTTATGTCTTCTTACAATACAAAATACCTTTTCATATTAAATAGGACATATTACCTAAAAATGAATAAAATTAATCTTACTTTCATTGTTTTTAACTTTTTCAATTCAAAACTCCAATAATTTAACATTAATCTTATATATCTTTCACTATTCATTAGAAAGGGATTAAATGAAAATTATCAAATCAGGCATAACTGCAGTTAAGGGCATAAAAGGTCAAGGTATACATGCCGGTTTTAAAAAAAATAAACTAGATTTTGCTATAATTTATTCCGAAGTAATATGCAATGCGTCAGGAGTATTTACAAAAAATAAGGCTGCTGCAGCTCCAGTAATCCTCGACAGAAAATTTCTTTCTGATGGGAAGGCACAAGCCATAGTATGTAATAGTGGATTTGCAAATGCATGTACTGGGGAACAAGGAATGAAAGATGCATTGTTTATGGCAGAATATACAAGTGAGAAACTTGGAATTAAAAAAGAAAATTGTCTAGTTTTTTCTACAGGTGTAATAGGAATTCCTTTACCAATGGGAGTAATGAAAAATGCAATCGATACGACTACCCCATTACTAGAAAGTTCCAGTGGCGCATCTGAAAATATTGCAAATGCTATACTCACAACTGATTTAGTTAAAAAAGAAATCACTATAGAAAATGATAACTATGTCATATCGGGAGTAACTAAAGGAAGCGGAATGATCAATCCAAACATGGCCACAATGCTTTGTTTTATTTTTACTGATGCCGATGTATCCTCAACTATTCTAGGTGAGTGTTTGAAAGCTTCAGTTAATAAATCGTTTAATAGAATATCAGTTGATGGGGATACAAGCACAAACGATTCTGTTGTAATTCTAGCAAATGGGCTTTCAAAAGTAAAAGTTGACACGATTGATAAAATTGAAAGCTTTAGTAAAGCATTAGATTTCGTATGTGTGGAACTTGCAAAAAAAATTGCAAGAGATGGGGAAGGTGCAACAAAATTAATTGAATGTGAATGTGTTAATGCAAAAAGTCAAGAAGACGCAGAGAGGATATCAAAATCAGTTATTGATTCTAGTTTGGTTAAATCTGCAGTATTTGGGGAAGATCCTAATTGGGGGAGAATTATTGCTGCTGTAGGGTATTCTGGGGCAGATATGGAATTAGATAAAATTGAGATATATTTGGGAAATATAAGAGTGGTGAGCAAAGGAATTGGTGTAAGCTTTTCCCAAGAAGAAGCTAAAAAAGAGTTACAGAAGGAATGTGTAAATATTACCATTAATATGAATTTAGGTGACTTTTGTTCAAGAGCTTGGGGATGTGATCTTTCGTATAATTATGTTAAAATAAATGCTCAATATCATACTTAAGAGGGATAAAATGAATTTAGAAGAGGCTAAAAATCTTGAAAATAAATATGTTTTTAATACTTATGGAAGATTTCCATTAGTTGTAGAAAAAGGTGAAGGATGTTATTTATATTCAACAGATGGTAAAAAATATCTTGACTTTCTAGCAGGCATTGCCGTTAATTCCCTTGGGCATGCACATCCAAATATTGTCAAATGTATATCTGAACAAGCAAAAAAAGTTATCCATGTAAGTAACTTTTATCATATTCCTTCGCAATACCTTCTAGGAAAAAAGCTATGTGAAATTTCTGGACTTGACAGAACATTTTTTTGTAATAGCGGGGCTGAAGCAAATGAAGGTGCAATTAAGCTTGCAAGACGATATCAATCACAAAAAGGTAAAGACGAAATCCTTTATTTTTCACAATCATTTCATGGCAGAACGATTACTACTTTAATGGCTACAGATAAAGACAAGTATAGGGAAGGATTTGGTCCATTTCCTCCTGGATTTATTAGAGCAGAGTATAATGACCCCAACGATGTTGTTGAAAAAGTTAATAAAAAAACTGCTGCTTTATTAGTTGAACCTATACAAGGGGAAGGTGGAATAAACATAGCTTCAAAAGAATTCATGAAAGTTCTTTCAGACATTAGAGAGGATAAAAAAATTTTAATAATTTTCGATGAAGTTCAGTGTGGGATGGGAAGAACTGGAAAATGGTTCGGATTTCAACACTACGATGTTCAACCAGATATTATTACTTTGGCTAAAGCACTTGGAGGAGGGGTACCAATAGGTGCAATTGTTGCCAAAAAAGAAATATCTGATGTTTTGAAACAAGGTGACCACGGATCTACTTTTGGAGGAAATCCACTAGTTACTTCTGTTGGTTTAACTGTAATGAATACAATTGAATCTGATAAATTAATTCAAAATTCTGAAAAAATGGGAAAATACTTGCTTAAAAATCTAGAGTTCATGTTAGATATGCCACATGTAAATGACGTTAGAGGTATGGGCTTGATGGTAGGTATAGAATTTGATGAGTCATGTAGTGAATATGTAAAAAGATGTTTTGAAAATAACTTACTTATAAGTTGTACAAGAGACAAAGTTGTAAGGCTCGTACCTCCATTAATTGTATCTAAAAAAGAGATAGATGAAGCGGTAGAAATAATGAAAAAATCATTTTAATTATTTTTGTATTTCAAGAATAGTGGCTGCAATATCTCCTTTATTTTTTAATAAAAGGCTTTTTGCCTTTTCTTTATTTATTCCTGTTTGAGCAACTACTAATTCTATATCTTCATCATTTATTACAACTTCAACTTCTTTTATTTCCTCTTTATAAGTGCCTGCAAGTTGATAGGTTTTCTGACCCATCATTGTAGTTTCAGTAACCTGTGGATTATCAAAGATAAGTTTTTTATCTTTCATAAAAATAATTACTTTTTCTGCCGGAATATCTTTAGTAGATACCCCCATTTGTTTCATCATTTTTTGCATTTTCCTTTGATCCATCTTTGGAAACATTATACCACCTAGTATGGAAAAATGAAAGAAAAAAATATAAAGCTAACTATTTGTCCCTATTCCTTCGTGATAGAACAAAATAAGCGACTATAGAGCCCCCAAGCAATGCAGGTAATTCAAATCCTGGAACTCCTTTTGCAGGGGATTGGGTATGTGATTCTTTAACTGTTACGTAAAGAACGTCTTCCCCTTTACTCCCTTTATCATCTGTCACCATAAGTGTTACTTTGTATACTCCTGCTGAGGTATATTGATGAAGTGGTTTTGGATCAATTGAAGTTTTTCCATCCCCAAAATCCCAATGATATGATACGATATTTCCATCTTCGTCAACTGACTTTGTTCCGTCAAATCTAACTGCTTCGCCTACTTTTGTTTCAAAATCGTTTCCGGCATTTGCAATGGGGGAGATATTTGTTGTTTGGAGGGGAGTTTGTGTAGATTCTGTGGGTATGGTATGTACGTTTTTGTCAGGTGCATCACCCGCCATTGCAAATTGTTCTGTATTGAAGAAACAAACATTGTTACTAAGTTTCATTTCTAAGTTGCCACCCATGTACTTGCCAGAACCTGCGAACAATCCTTTTCCATCATCTTGTACTTGTATGGACCAGAAATAATTTTCAGGGTTTGTTTTTGTCCACATTTTTTGTCCATTCCAATTAAATAAGTAATAGCTGTCCCTGTCAGCTCCAGCAGCAATATATTGGCCTTGAGAGGAAATATCAACATAGTTAACTTCTCCATTAGTTTTGTATGACCACAACTTTGTTCCTTTATTGTTGAAGAATAATATATGCCCGTCAGTTGATCCTGCTACTAAATAACTTCCCGAATTTGAGATAGAAAGTCCCTTGATACTTTTATTGTGCTTATAATTAAATACAAGTACACCGTTTTTGTCAATTTGATACACATTTCCAGAGTTTGTTCCAACCCCAACAAATGGGCCCATCATACTTAAAACTAACTTTTCAGGAATGCCATTTACCCTGTAAGTCCATAATAAGTCTCCTGTAGTATTAAAAAAATACACTGTGTCTTGAGAACTTGTCACTATATACCTTCCAGCTATTCCAGTGTCAGTTACTTTACTATTTAGGCTATATTTCCAAATAAGTTTGCCTTGTTTGTCAATTACGTAAAGCGTGTCTCCAGATGCAGCAAGAATATGTGACGCTGTATCAGATACGGATATTATTCTTACTTCTTCCTTAGTAATATATTTCCATAAAGGATTGCAAGTTCTTTCTGTTTGATCTATTTCTATAGTTCTTGAAGGTAAAACATGCGTAAAGGGGGGGCCTGTAGATTGTATTCTTATTATTGTTTTTGTAATAGTTGTGTCTACTGCATTTGAGTTATCATATAACTCAACTCCATCATACATTCCGACAACTGTATATTTACCATCGGAAGTTAATAAAATTGATAATGCTCTTTTTGGACATGCCCAAACAACTCCGTATGGGTCTGTAATAAATATCTCTGGATTTTCACCTACCCCTGCAGCAGCTGTATAAAATCCATTTGATACTAAAGATAAGCTTCTAACAGTATCTGGTATAGGGTAGCATAGAGTTTCATCAATTTTTTCTTCACCCATTATACCAATTACGTGTATAGTCATTAAGAAAAGTAGAGACATTGCAATCAGTTTTAGTTTTAGTTTTTTCATTAACTCACCAAATACTATTGCAATTATTAGTATAAGAATTTATCTGTCAAATTTTCTCAATATAACATTACCTAAATAACAAATAACATATAGATTATGCAAAAATCAGGAAATGTTGTTTATTCTCAACAATCGAGTAATATAAAATCTTGCCCATACAAATGCAACAAATGCGCCAGTTATATTTCCGGCAACTATGCCTAACCAAACTCCTCTAAGTCCCATTTGTATAAATATGGAGAATAGATAAGAAAACGGTATTATAAAAATTATTGTTCTAAAGAGAGTTATAATAAGCGCGTTAATACCTCTTCCAGTTCCCTGAAATAAAGCTGAAGAAAACATTCCAAATGCTACTGAGGGATAAAATACTGAAGAAATTCTTAGAAATAAAATCAGATCATCTAAAATTCTCGCCCCTCCGGCCGATTGAGTGAATATTGACGCGATTTGAGGCGCAAATATAAAAACAGTTGTTGCAACAAAAGCCTCTATCAATACACCTAACTTTACAGAATAGAGATATGCAGTATCCATTTTTTTTATTTCATTTGCACCATAAGCAGCCCCAGTAACAGCAGTTACCGCAGTAGACATACCAATCAAGGGTAATGTACCAAACATTACAATCCTCCATCCTGTGGTGTAAATAGCTATTCCGTCAGTGCCACCTACGGATACAACGATAAAATTTAAACCTAAAAAAGAAAATGACATTAGTAACTGGGAAAGTGAAAAAGGTATCCCCACCCTCAGTATATCAATTAGTATAGATTTATGAAACCTAAATTTTGATAGAGAAGTTGAAACATAACTGTTCTTTTTAACAAAAAGCCAATAAAATAAAATCATAGAAGATATTGCTAGGGATATAATTGACGCCCAAGCTGCCCCTGGGACTCCCATTTTTAAAGGATATATGAATATTGGATCAAGAATTATATTCAAAATAGAACCAAATGCCATGGCATACATTGATCTTTTTGTATCGCCTTCACCCCTAAGGATAGAATTAGCGACATTAGAAAAGAAAACTAGTAATGTACCCCCAAACATAATCTGTGCATACTTAGTGGCGTCTTCAATTACATTTCCTGCCTTCATTATTTCAAAAATATTTCTTGAAAATACAACAAAAGGAATTGTAATAACTATTCCCATTACCAACATTAATACTATTGTATGCGCAGCAACATTATCGGCCTTTTCTTTCTTATGTGCCCCAATAAATCTTGATATTGCAGCACTTCCCCCCATGCCTATACCTGCACCAACAGACATAATCATGTAAGAAAAAGGAAAAAAGAATCCAACCGCAGATAATGCTTCAGGTCCCAAAAATGAAACCCATAAGGCATCAGCAAAATTATAAAGTGTTTGAACAAGCATGGCTATAATCATAGGGATTGATAACTTTAATATAGCGTTTTTAGGGTCGCCCAAAAGAGTCTTTATCCCCTCGGTATGAGTTTTATTTTATAT
>JAAZKM010000133.1 GCA_012799835.1 Candidatus Methanofastidiosia archaeon | reverse complement strand
CTCCAAATTTCTTCCTCCCATATTTACATTAATACATCTTTCTTCCGCCTTTATTCTCTTCTCTTTAGTAAGATCGCTAATGTATCGAAGTATTGGTTTGCCATTTATTTTGTTCAAAGTAAGATTGATGCCTGAGAATCCATCGATTGTTTTGTACACAGTTTTGACTTCTTCCATTAGCAATAATCTTTCTTCCATATCGGAAATTTTTGAATCAGATATGCCATTTATTTGTATATCGTAATCTGCAAATGAAGAAAATGCATCAGATACGAAATCCTTTAGTCCTTCTCCCGTAGTAAGTACTCCTCCAACACTACCAAGACCAATTGAAATAGCTAAAAGTGCTGTTGCAACAGTCCAATGATTTCTTTCAATGCTTCTCAACCCTAGTTTAAGTGAAACAAGATTAAACGTTGGGAATCTCGAAACTAGTTTAATTGTATATCTTGCAATAAATGTAAAAATAAACATTAAAAAAATCAATCCGAAAACACCCAATACTAATAAAAAGGAACGCAAATTCAAGTACAATATTCCTCCAAAAATTATGAAAGATATAAAAACTATTTTTAAAAAACCACGCTCTCTATAAAAAGGCTTTTCTCCTTCTATGTCTTTGAGAACTATGATTGGCCTAATCTGGCTACCAATATAAGCTGGAATTATCTGAAAAGTAAACACAGAAAATACTCCAACTAAAAATCCATATAATAAAACATAAGTATCAATAACTAAGTGTAAAGTAGTATTAAATATACCCTCTGCAATATGCACAAGTTGAGTTGACAATAATATACCTAAAGCAACACCAAAAATACTACCTGTAATACCTAAAAGTATCGCCTCAAATAGAAAGAAGTTGACAACTTGGGAACTTTTAATGCCTATTGCTTTCATTGTTCCAATTTCCTTTTTTCGTTCTTTCATAGATATGAACATAGTAGTGATTATTCCAATTGCACCGACTAATAGAGAAATAATACCTGCAAGATTAAAAAATTGTAGTACCGGCCTTAGTATTTCAATAGTTGCTTCATTTTGTTCTACGTAGTTCGAAACACTAATTTTAAATTTGTTCCTATCTACCAGCTGATTTTTAATTGACCTTTCGGCTTCGTACATTAAAATATCATTTTGTGTTTTTATGAATATACTAGATGCATCTTTTTCCTCTAGTTTAAGAAGTTCCATGATTGTTTCAAATTTTATCAATCCTATACCAAAGATCTCTGCAACTCCTCCCCCTTCTTTTATAATACCTACTACTTTAAATTCTGTTCTTCCATTATCTGATAAGATTGGTAGAGTATCCCCTACCTTTAATTTAAGATTTTGAGCCAATATATCATTTATTGCAATATCATAAGGTTCACGAATTAACGTATTAAATTTTACACCTTTAGGTTCGATTACTGGGATCTCATCATATAAAGGATAATTTCCAATTTCTATGCCCCTTAATCCTAAAAAAGTCTGCGTAACTCCCTCCTTTTGTATGTCTGTGCCTCTAATTGTATCTAAGGTGTATGTATAATTCTCAATAGATCCTGCATCCTTCAGCTTGATGATAAAATCTTCAGTTTCTTTAAAATCAAATTTTCCAATGCGGAATCCTACGGTTTCCATATCAAGCCTCAAATCACCGCCAAAGTAATATTTTACACTACTCTGAAGAGTATCTTCAACAGAAACTCCCATAAGACTAATTGCAACTATAGATGCAACACTAATTGATATTGCAAGTAAAGAAAATAGTGTTCTTTGTTTTCTTCTTAGAAGAGAGGTAAACGCATATTTCAAAAAAATGTTAATTTTTGAGTTTTCCAACATTTGTCTCCCTTTCTAATTTACCGTCTCTAATATAAAGGATACGATCTGCTATTTTAGCGACCTCGCTAGAGTGTGTAACTAAGAAAATAGTAGAACCAAAATCTTCTCTTAATCTCTGGAATAAATTCAATATTTTGAGTTCAGTCTTAGAGTCCAAGTTACCCGTAGGTTCATCACCAAAAAGAATTTTAGGATTGTTAATTAATGCCCTTGCAATTGCCACCCTTTGTTGCTCCCCCCCACTCATTTCACTAGGTTTGTTATTTCTCCTGTGACTAAGCCCTACTATCTCTAAAAGTTCTTCAGGATCTTTTTTAGTTCCTTTGACAAAATATGAGGGTAACATCACATTTTCGATAGCCGTAAGTGTCGAAACGAGATTATATGCTTGAAATACAAATCCAATTTTCTTACCTCTAATTTCTGCAAGTTTGCTTTCAGGAAGCTTTGTTATATCAATCCCATCCATTATAACTCTACCTGACGTGGGTATATCCAATCCTCCGAGAATTCCTAGAAGAGTGCTCTTACCAGAGCCTGAAGGCCCCATTAATGCAACAATTTCACCTTTTTTCACAGTAAGGTCAATCCCACGTAGAATAGGAATCTGAGTATTTCCTAAGGTATAACACTTATATAAGGATATTGCATCAATTATTGATTGTTCCATTTTTTTCAATGCCTTCTAAAATTTTATTTCAATTTTGTGTACAGATGTTTCTTTGAAATACTATTCTTTTTTTGATTTTCTCTTTTTTCTGTAAATGTATATTCCGGTAATAATTAGAATCAATAGTATAATTGGAAAAATAGATCCTACTATCATTTGTCCTAAGGTTACCTGAGGGGCAGCGTTCACAGAAATAAAAAATTCTTTTTCAACAGTTTGTAATCCCTTATCATCATTATAGGTTAGGATAAGATTGCATTTAATTTCTCCACTATTTATTCCTGAATTTAAAGCAAATACGCCATTGGCATAATCATTCTTGGATATTTTACCTAAGTATGCTTCGCTATCTCCTGTAAACGGAGAATCAATCTTTAGTTTAACGTTGTCTGCATCTGTAGATCCGATATTTTCTATTTTCAAAGTTAAAATAAAAGGCTGATTTTGCATTATTCTGGTAGGATCTGTAGTCCTCCTACCAAGTTCTAATTGGGGCGCTCCAGTTATTTTTAAACCTAACACTTCACTTTGAGTAAAAGTAACTCCTAGATTGTCTTGAAAAGTTAAAGTCAATACCATTATATGATTTTTTGGAAGGATTGCCTTTCCAACGGATAAATCATAATTTGCAATGACAACTTCTCCGGCCCTAATATCTTGAAAAGTTTTAGTTAGGGATGAAGAAACAGGAACAATTTCTGGATCTTTGGTATCTAGGGTGACTTTTAACCACTGTAACCTATTTCCTCCGACATTTTTCAATCTCAAATTAAGGTTAAATGTTTCTCCGGGGTCAACTGTTTTGCCCTTAACTCCATTTATTGTAAAATCATCAACACTGACAAGTGTATCCCCTATAACTTTAATTTCTATTTCTTCATGGTATTTTCCCCTATTCGTTTCAACGATCACAGGGATCTTATAATTTCCATATGTAGCTCCACTATCAACATCGACTACAAAAAATGCACCTTTTGGAGTTGTAGTAAGATTTCCAATTACAAATTGATCAGATTCTTTGTTTGATTTAGAAAAAGGATGAGTTAAATATAAATAAATTTTTACAGTTTGAAAATCTAAAGATGTTTCATTATTAATTGTAACAGTGATTAGATTATTTTCTGTACCTGCCTTAAGAGAGTGACCTTGAATTACGATTATATCGAAATTTTTATCAGATGCGGATGTGAAAGAAAAAAATGTAAGTAATAACATTCCAATAGTTAAATAAGTAATTATTTTTATAATATCATGCCCCCATTATCACATTGAACTTAAGCATTTAGTCTTCTTATATGTTTTTCGACT
>JAAZKM010000132.1 GCA_012799835.1 Candidatus Methanofastidiosia archaeon | reverse complement strand
TCCATTTTTGAAGTAGCTTCTTTGTATACATCAAGTACCATTATTATTCCTCCCCCACACGTGTCCCTATTTTTTTACCCAAAACAACATTAGCTATATTACCAGGTTCATCAATACCAAATACAATTATAGGTATTTTGTTATCCATGCACAAGGAAGTAGCCGTTGAATCCATTATACCTAAACCTAAGTTTAGTATATCAATATATTTTAAAGTGTCAAATCTTTTTGCATTTTCATTTAGCTTAGGGTCTGAGTCATAAACTCCATCTACGCCTTTTTTAGCTAATAGGATAACATCCGCCTCGATTTCAGCAGCTCTTAATGCAGCTGTAGTATCTGTAGAAAAGTATGGATTACCAGTTCCAGCTCCAAAGATCACAACTCTTCCTTTTTCCAAGTGCCTCATTGCTTTTCTTCTAATATACGGTTCTGCAACTTGTCTCATCTCAATAGCTGACTGTACTCTAGTTATAACATCCATATTTTCTAAAGCATCTTGTAGAGCTAATGCATTCATCATGGTGCCTAGCATGCCCATGTAATCTGAGGTAGTGCGGTCCATATTTTTTGAAGATTTACCTCTCCAAAAATTACCTCCACCTACGACTATGGCGATTTCTGTACCAAAAGAATGCAATTGTTTTATTTGTGATGAAATACTTATTATTGTATCTGAGTCTATACCTGTACCTTTTGGCCCAGCAAGAGCTTCACCACTTAATTTCAAAACAACTCGCCTAAAAATAGGTTTCATATTCACTCTCCTTTGCAATAAAATTTAAAAAAATTATAAGGTGCTTTTCTTTGAAACTCATAACGAAAAGACCTAATATAAAAAAAGTTTTTTAAAAGGAGAACAACCAGTGTTCTCCTATATTTATTACATGTTCATTTGCTTAGCAACCTCATCAGCAAAATTCTCTTCTCTTTTCTCTAGGCCTTCTCCTACTTCATATCTTACAAATCTTCTAATAACTAGATTCTCACCGATTTTAGAAATTTTCTGAGCTAAAAGTTCGCTAATTTTAATACTAGGGTCTCTAATAAAATTTTGATCAAGCAAGCAAACTTCTTCAAAATATTTTTCCATTCTTCCTTCAACTATTTTATTAGCTATATGCTCAGGCTTACCTTCATTTATAACTTTATTCGTTTGTACTTCTTTTTCATGTTGAATTTCTTCATCAGTTAAGTCGTTTCTTGAAACAACTTTTGGGTTCGAAGCAGCAACTTGCATTGCTAAGTCTTTAACAAATGTTTTAAATTCATCATTTTTAGCAACAAAATCAGTTTCAGAATTTACTTCAATCAATACTCCAATTTTTCCACCGTGGATATATGATTCAATTAATCCCTCTGAAGCAATTCTACCAGATTTTTTTGCAGCTGAAGATAATCCTTTTTCTCTAAGATAATCAACTGCTTTATCTACATCACCATTAGTATGTTCTAATGCTTTTTTGCAATCAAGCATACCAGCAGATGTTTTTTCTCTAAGTTCTTTTACTAAAGAAGCCGTTATTTCCATTATATACCTCCTCGCTAATTTAAAACACTAAGAGCTGTTATATAACAAGCCCTAGTGGTATTCTTTATATTAATTTTCTTCTGTTTGCTCACCTTGTTTAGCTTCTATAACAGCGTTTGCCATTGTTTCTGTTAATAGCTTAACAGCTCTAATAGCATCGTCATTTCCAGGAATAATATAATCTATTTCATCTGGATCACAATTTGTATCTACAATCCCTATTACAGGAATTCCCAATATATGAGCTTCTTGTACTGCTATTTTTTCTTTTCTTGGGTCAACTACAAATAAAACATCAGGAATTTTTTTCATGGTTTTTATTCCACCTAAGAATTTTTCAAGCCTTTCAGCCTCATGATTTAGTTTAATAACCTCTTTTTTTGGAAGAACTTCAAATGTTCCATCTTCTTCCATTTTTTCCAATACATGAAGTCTGTCAATTCTTTTCTTGATTGTTTTGTAATTTGTAAGCATACCACCTAACCATCTTTGGTTAACATAATGCATGCCACATCTCTTCGCTTCTGTCTCTATTGCTTCTTGCGCTTGTTTCTTTGTTCCTACAAAAAGAACTCCTCCACCATCAGCGACGATTTCTTTCATAACGCTATAAGCTTCGTCTATTTTTTTAACAGTTTTTTGTAAGTCAATGATATAAATACCATTTCTTTCTGTAAAAATATACGGCGCCATCTTAGGATTCCATCTTCTTGTTTGGTGTCCAAAATGAACACCTGCTTCTAATAAGCTTTTCATTGATACTACTGACATACTTTCACCTCCAAGTTTTTTCCTCCACATGAATCATATATCTTTGGACTCTATTGAGCACTACCATTAATATCATCATGTGTGTGTAATCACCATAGTATTAT
>JAAZKM010000131.1 GCA_012799835.1 Candidatus Methanofastidiosia archaeon | reverse complement strand
TATTTGTATCCATCACATAATTTATAAGAATAAAGCTTTTAAAATATTCTATTTACTATTTATTATATGCGAAAACTCTATACTATAATATTTATAGGTTTTTTAACGTTGAGTTTCCTTACAATCACTGGGATAACAGCGCCAAACGAGAAAATGAAGATATACTTCGAAAAAACACCTTCTTTTTATTCAGGTGACAGTGGAGAATTTTCAATTGTTTTTGACAATGCAAGCAATAATGTCTTAAAAAATATCAATATTTATGTAAAAGATGAATATTTTGAACTTAATAAAAATAAATTTATCTATGGAGAATTACAGCCAGGTGAAAAGAAAATAGAAAGAATTCGTTATACAGTCAAAGCTATTGATCCTGGAACATATCCATTAAAGGTAACAACTCAATATTCTTATCAAGTATATTGTTCAGGTTTGAAGTGTAGTTATGCGTCTGAAGGATTTTTACAAGAAGTTCCATTTAGAATTGATGGGGTCAGGACGCCTATAGTTGACTTAAAAGATAAAAGAAGCTTTGAAATAAAAGAAGTTCCTTATTCACTACCGATCTATATTACCAATAGAGGATCTACAGTTAAGAGTTCATATATGATAATGGAATATGATAAATCTAAATTTAATCTAGATTATACCGAAGATGTTGGTGCAATTATTTCATTAGTTAAAAAAGAAATAGTAGTTACTGAAATTCCAGATACCCCTGGAGAGCATACTATATATCTTAATCTAGAAATAAAAGATATATATGACAAATCCACTTATTTGAAATTTCCAATTAAATTAATTGTTAATCCTATAGAAGTAGTGAAATTGGACTCTCCAAGTGAATTAAAAACAAATGAAGCAAACGATACAAATCTAACTCTGGAACAAACAACACCTCAGTTAAAAGCTCAAAAATCAATTTTTAGTACTTTACAAGAAGCCATTTTAGTGCTAACATTATCTGGATTAATAGCAACAATCTCGTTAATGCTCCTTTCAAGAAGATAAGACCTCTCCTATCTCTCTAATTTCTAGCAGATTAGTTCTTTGTTTTTTTGAATTACTAACTCCTGCTGTAAAAATGAAAAGATCACTATCTTGTAATCCTTCACTTTTTAAATATTTGGCAGCATGAAAGGCTCCGTCTGAAATCCCCTCTTTCTCTCTGTTTAAATGCACTTCTCTTATACCCCAAACTAAAGAGAGCTTTCTGGCAGTTGCGGGATTGTTTGTCATACCATAGGTGGGTACAGACAGTTTATGTCGAGACACCATACATGCAGTATACCCAGATCTAGTTGAAGTAACTATTGCTTTAACTTCAGAAAGTAATACGGCTTTAGCGACAAGAGAAGATATCACGTCTGCAATTCTTTTAGATGGCCCATAATCCGTTCTCGGTTTAAGTTCTTTCTCAGTTTCAATGGCCACTTTTACCATCATTTCCACACTCTCAATCGGGTATTTCCCAATTGCTGTTTCACCTGATAACATAACTGCATCAGCACCACTGTAAATTGCACTGGCTATATCCTCTACTTCCGCCCTAGTTGGCCTTGGATTTTCTATCATTGAGTTTAACATTTGAGTTGCTACTATGACTGGTCTACCTTTGGCATTGCATTTTTCTATTATAGATCTTTGAACGCTTGGGATTCTAGAAAGATCAATTTCAACACCTAAATCCCCTCTCGCAACCATTATTCCTTCAGAATATTCTATTAAATCATTTATGTTTTTTATTCCATAATTTGATTCTACCTTTGATATAATCCATTGTTCCCCATTTATTAACTCTCTAGCTTTCAATATATCCTCTTTAGTCGATGCAAAGGACAGTGCAATGAAATCTACATCATTCTTCACTCCAAATTTGATGTCAACTATATCATTCTTAGTAACGGCGGAAGGACAATATGCATCCCCAGGTATGTTTATACTTACCTTTTGTCTAAGATATCCTTCATTCAATGCTTTGAGATAAATATTTCCATCTTCAATTTTAACTACCGTAAAGATTAGTGTACCGTCATCAATTAAGACTCTATCACCAGATTTCAAAAATTGGGATATATCATTTTGTAATTGGATAATACCATTTTGTTTTTTTGAAGAAAATACATATTCCTGTCCCGTGAATATACGGATTGTATTGTTGAACTCTCCAATCCTAATATCGGGGCCTTTGGTATCCAGCAGAATACCCACTCTTTTGTTTGTATCTTCAGATACTTCCCTTATTGTTTTTATCACCTTGAGATGTTCGGAGTGGGTGCCATGGGAGAAATTTAATCTTGCTACATCCATTCCAGAGTTAACAAGTTTTGCTATCATCTCATAATTTGAAACACTTGGCCCTATTGTGCATATTATCTTAGTTTTCTTCAAATTTAGAATTCCTCCCAAGCGATATCAAATTCAATTTCTAGATTCATTATTTTATCAATAACTTCCTTCAATGTCATATTTTTTGATTCTTCAGAAATATTTATTAAAAATCCTAAATTACCCTTGTTAATAAGAATTGAAGTAGTTTCTTCAATACTAACCTTTTTACCAAGAATATCTTTTTCTGGAAAGCTTTCAGGATCTATCTTAATTTTTGTTATTAATACTGTGCCTTTATCTTCAGTAATGCCTTTAATTTTATCTTTTAATCTTTTTTGTATTTCTAATATAGATATATTCCTGTGTTGTCTACAATAATGAACAGAATGGATGGTGTAGATATTTTTATCATCAGTATATTCTAAAAAACCAATACTACTATCCCCAGAATCCCTTCCTTTATGCCCCGGGAAACTACAATTTTTAACTTCAAGAGGGTCAATAGAAAAGACCTTCATTATCCCAAGAATATCTTTCGCCTTATCGGCCATTAAATGTTCCATTTCTTACACCTAAAAATAAGTTATTGGCTTAATATAAAAGTTTCACTGTATTTAATTGACGTAACAATTATCGTTACATTTATAAAGAATTTCAAAATATATGGTTTGGATTTTATAAATACGCGGGGGTTGCCGAGCCTGGTCAAAGGTGCAGGGCTTAGGACCCTGTCTCGTAGGAGTTCCCGTGTTCAAATCACGGCCCCCGCATCAGAAATCATTCTTTTCTATCTTACCAATCCTTTGCGGATTGGTCTTAAAGCTGAACTAGAATAAATTTCCAACTCCTAATGTCACAGGGCCTAAAACCTTGCGCTTTAATTGTAGACCTGGACTATTCTGGTACGGCTTTCAATAATAGAAGTATGTGTTCAATATGAGGCGAAATTATATATTGGAAGATCCGGAATCACTTGCTAAATACCAGGACATAATTGATGAGCTGGATATAGGATTGTCTGCAACAGATATTGACAATCAGAAAACTTTGATTTCGCTATATTCTGAATTAAAAGAATCATTCGCCGAAATTTATAAAGAAAGAAAAGAGCTGAAAAAAGAAAGAGCCGGGCTTATGCTATCTCTTAAAGCCCTTAAATCTGCTATTTCTCAAAATCCCAATAATTCCATCTTAATCTGCTATCTAGACCAGACAGAAGAAAAAATATCTATAATTGACCGTGCACTTAATGAAAAAAAACTGGCCTACTATACCCGTAAACAGATGTATGAAGCTTACGAGTTCTCAAAAATCCCGGAACTTTCAACCTTTATGTCATCTGTTGTTTTGGACAGATTCGGATTGAAGCAGTTAAACCTGTTCCCCTCGGGTCACAAGGCCTACGCATTAAAGGATCAGATTTCTAAAGGCAAGCCTATTTCCGATGAAGATGCGTATTATATTTGTGCACTCGATAAATGGTGCTCTGAATTTGGATATTTCTTAAGAAAATATATTTACGAGCCAATTTCAAAAAATCCTTCTGCCTACGGGGTTGAATCAATTGCCAACTTCCAACATTACAGGGGCAAAAACAATCCCTGGTGGTATAAAATAAATTTTATATCCGGTCTTACCCTGGAGATTAGGACGGATTTTCCTTTTACATCCCATATCAGGTACAATCTTCCCATATACGACCCTGAATGTGAGGCGCCGTATAATCTTGTAATTAGCCAGGATACATATGACTCCAATACCAGGTGCCTATGCCGCGCAAACGAAGAACTTCATAATTTATTCAATCTTCTCTTTGAGCCTGCTTCTATAAATTCCGGCCCTTCCAGCAACTTCTATTTTAAAAGAGGGAATTTTGGAGAATTTGATTTCGGGAATGTAACAATTCTAAATGACATTGACCCCCTTGAAATCACATATATCAAAAAGCTTGAGCATTCTCGTTATTATGATTCTTCCGAAAACCATCCATACAACTTCGCCCAGTACCTAAGCAAGCTCTTCATGATTGACTTTGAAAATATAATCCCCAATTATCTTGAACTGCACGTCAACTTCTTCTTCCCCTCAAAGAGAAAGCAAAAGATGTTCCATTCCGTCATAGCATCTTACGCCGCCTGCAATTCAGAATATATCTCAATCCTCAAAGGCTCTACAATTTATTTTGAGTTTCCCAATAGGCCAAAGGCATATGTTTATGACAAGACCTTAGAGCTCTACCAAAGGCGCGGAATTCAAATTCCCTGGTTTGTTGAAAGATTTGAATTGAAGCTCGAATCAAAGGACATCTCAAGGCTGTCTGATACAAAAAGAAAGGATGCCCAAATTATCAGGTATCTAAATCCTTTACTATCGGGATATCCCTGTTTCTCACTTGAGCATCGCCGAAAACTGTTCAAATCATTCTTAGCTGAAGTATTTGAGACCTATTACCCTCTTTCCGGCATCACCGAGTTTATCCGCTCTTTATCCGATAAATCAACCCCTTATTTGGACCAGAAACTCCCTAAACTAAAAAATAAGACCATGCGTGAAATCCTCAATGAAATATCTGACTTTAAAGAGGTAGATTCAATTATGTTGAATTTCGGCTACAGCGAATACCAATACAAGAAATATGTAAAGAAGCTTGTCCGCCTTAAATTAATAAGATATAATCGTTCACTAAAATGCTGGGTATTAACGCCATTAGGGACATTGTGTCTTGACTGCCATGTGCCTCTATACTCTTTCTTTTATTCCCTAAATAGTGTTGAAACTACTCCTAATCTAGATCCTTCAAATGAGGGCCCTATAGTTAGTAATACTTGTATTCACAAAGAACCATTAGACCCCTTCACTTTACTTAAAAATCTAGTATTTGAATCCTTAGAATCTTATCGGGAGGCATCGGATGGCTGACAACGCCTTTCTTTTCCATATACTCTTTCATAATGGGCTGTTTTTCCTAATTCGTAGTTTATTAAATATCTGGAGGCGTGTATGGACTTCAAGAACTTTTTGATAATAGAAAAGGGCATATCTCCCTATCAAGCCCAGTGCTACCTATACACCATAGAGAGCTTTAGATCCAAATATCCTGGAGAATCAAAGGATGATATTATGGAGTTCTACATCTCCTACCTAAATGGTGATTACTCAAAGTCCACCATCAGAAACATCGCTTTTGCGCTAAACAGATTTTCAGAATACAGGGGAATCGACTTCTCCATAAAACCTCCGAAGAAAAACAAGACTAAAATCCAGTACCTGAAGAAGGAGGATGTCTATAAGATGCTGTGTCAATTTTCCTCTTACCGCGACATCTCCCTATTCCTCTTAATGGTCCAAGCGGGGCTTAGAGTCAGCGAGGTCTCAAAGCTCAATCTCGACGACCTTTATTTCAAGAACGACGATGGATACATCCTGCTCAAGGATACTAAAAACAGGGAGGATTGGAAGGTGTACCTTATGGAGGACACCATATCATTAATCCAGAGCTACATAGCGCTTGAAAGGGATAACTCTATCAAGAACAAGGCTCTATTCTTGACCCGAAGGAATACCAGAATCAGCACAAGGGCAATCCAGAATACTATAAAAAAAGCCGGAGATTCAATAGGGGTCAAAGTCCACCCTCATATGCTGAGGCACACCTGCGCAACTCAGATGAGGATAAACGGCGCAGATATAGACACTATTAAGAATCAGCTGAGGCATCGAAGCTATGAATCGACCCAGATATACATCCATGCAGTGGATGAAGTCCAGAAAACAAACTACAAAAAATATGCTCTATCAATAGCCCAAGACTTTGATGTTAAATAGCTATTAGTTAATTATTTCCTATTTCGATAATATTCGTTTTTTAGTTAATCGTATTTCAAATAGCATTAAACAAGATTGGTATAAGGGTATATTTATTAAACAATTATTCTTACAAATATCAAATGAAAAAAGATAATATGAGTGCAAAACAGTATATATGCTATGGGATTATTATTGCTGTAGCTGGCGGTCTTATTATAAAATATTTTGAGTATCTTATTGATAATGATCTAAGGATAAAAAATTTTTTCTTTACTTTTGAAATTAATTATTTATCCTTGATTCTAATATTAATGCTATTTGCCATTGCATTGTATATATCTTATAAGAAATCATCTCGCAAAAAATCAAAACGCCGGTATTGTAAACAATATTATAATAACGAAGATTGGACTATTCACTCTACATATGAGCATAATAATGTCATTTGGGAGATATATAGTTACAAACCACACCCTCTAAGTTTAACAGACACGACTCCTAAACCTATATTTGCCGTAGAGAAAATTCCTCTCTGCCCCAGATGCAAAATTGAATTAAATGAAAGTCCGTTTATCCTTGGATATAAATAGAAATGCCCGCTTTGTAAATTTTTTAAAATTAGTAGGAATAATTTTGACGATACGACTGCCGATATAGAGGGCATTCTCGATGGGATTATGAGAAAGAATCAACTTACTTGAATATATAACTCGAGGAAGCTAAAAGATAAAAATTATTATTTATATAGAAATTCAATAACCTTTTATTGATTCAATCTTTATTTTCTGAGGGGGGCGTTTGACATGCTTAAATCATCCGAAGATTTCAAGAACTACCTGATTATTGACAAGTGCATAGCCGAAGCCCAGGTCAAAGACTATATGAGAATAATCGAGAAGTTCAAGAGGGAATATCCTGATACCGATGAAAACAATCTTTATGAAAATGTACGGAAGTTCTATCTTCAGTACCGCTCTGATAAATATGCCCCTAAAACGGCCAGGAATATTGCGGTCATTCTGAATCACTACCTTTCCTTCCATAATATTGAAAATCATCTGCCACTGCCCAAGAGCAATCATCCTCTGACTGAGTACCTCACCCAGGAGGAATTCAATAAAGTGATGATTCATTTCAAGTCCTACCGCGACCTTGCCATGTTCCTTCTGATGGCGAAGGGTGGCCTTAGGGTGTCTGAAGTAGTAAATCTCAATATTGATGATTTTAAATATGTCCAAAAAAGCTATGAAAACGGTAGTACCTCCCTTAGATTGTCTCCCACCCTCTCTAGATATCCAGTAGAGATGCTTCTACATCTTCTCAATAATTGGGATGATTTTGACGATTTTAAAAACATCGGATTTTATTATTGGTCGGGCTCTGTAATTTTAAGGGATACTAAAAACCGGCGAGATTATGAAAGAGAACTGTCTGCAGATGTCGTCTTAGCTATCGTTTTGTACACTGCGCTTGAAAGATCATCGCATCCTCACTATAAAGCTCTATTTCAGTCTAAAAGGAATAGAAATCGGCTTACTCGAAATCGTATCTGTGAAATAATGTCCAAAGCCGGAAAATCTGCCGGAGTAAAGGTCTACCCTCACAAGCTCCGCCATACATGCGCAACGCATCTGGCATTAAATGATGTTGACCCTTATACGATTCAAGAACACTTAGGTCACAACTCTCTTATCACGACTATGAAATATATCCATATAGCCAATCAAAAAAAGAATAAGAAATATCTTCAAAACTTCCTCAATTTGAATGACTAATTTTCCCTATATTTTTACATATTCTTATATATGAAGAAGACAATATTTAACTAATCTTT
>JAAZKM010000130.1 GCA_012799835.1 Candidatus Methanofastidiosia archaeon | reverse complement strand
TTTTTTTTCCATCTAAATTAATAGATATTTTACCTTTTCGTTTCTTGATAGCTACCATAGGATTTTTTCCTTGTTTTATTGATTTCAATATCCAATGGATATTGTATATATTCCCCACAGTAAACATTAAAGTTCCATCACGTCTTAAACAGCCGTTTAAATTTAGCTTAAAATTGTTCATGTTTGCGTGATTTAAAGCGCCAAATATGGAAACTACATTATCAAATGCATCTTCCTTGAATGGAAGTTTTTCTACATCTGCTACAATAAAAAAATCACCATTTTGCATACTTTTTGCTTTTTTTACCATTTCAAGTGAAATGTCAGCAGAGACAACGCTATGCCCGATTTCTTTCAAAATTTTAGAGTGATATCCTGTACCACAACCAATGTCTAATGTCAAGCCTAAAGGCAAATTTTTTAGTAACTTCACCTCTTCCTTCCTCATCACTTGATTTAAGCGATTAGAATACTTTATATCATACTCTTTTGAAAGCAAATCGTAAAAATTTCTTTTATTCATCTAATTGTATTGATTATTAATCTGATTAAATCTTTTTGGATATGTCACTATATCAATAAAATTTAAGAAGTCAACTGATAAGTAATTAATAGTGTTTTTATGAGGCCTCTGGGATTACTTTGTATTTTGTTATTAATTATCCCCGGATGTATTAATCTAATAACAGATGATTTGCCAAAAGGGAATACTATAAGCCCCTCAAATGATGCTATTCCTCCTAAAAAGTACTCTGTAATCGATTCAGATATCCCTCTCACTTATTACGGAAAGATTGATGGTGTAGAGATAGGTTACCAAATTGCTCCCCACAATGTTGCTATGAAATCCTTAGAAGCATTTTATAAATACCATGATACAGGCGAGGAATCATATAAAAAAAGAGGATTGTATCTTGCGGATTGGTTATTAGCTAATGCGACATATAGGGGAGCAGGTAATTTTGTGGTCTGGGAATATAATTATCCTTGGCCCCCATATAATCTTGAATCTGGGTGGACAGGCTCTTTAAATCAAGCAACTATAATAAAGGCACTTTCTTTTGCATATTTATATTCAAAAGATTTGAAGTATATTGAGATGATTAATAAAAGTCTGAATGCCTTTGAAGTAGATGTTAAAAATGGCGGGCTTAGAATTACTCGGGAAGACGAAGGAATAGATTATGTTTGGTACCCAGAGTATGCAAAAGAAAATCCCCCTTATGTATTAAATGGATTTATAACTGTGTTGATTAGATTAAGAGAGTATTACCTTATCACTACAGATAAAAAGGCAGAAAAATTATATCTTGAAGGCTTAGAGTCTTTAGTCCATTATTTACCGGATTACGATGCTGGTGAAAAGAAGAGTTACTATGATGCTCTTGGTAATATTGCAAATAAGCATTATCATGAAATGCATATCGCTCAATTATGCTCTCTTTATGAGTATACTAAAACTCCAATATTTAAAGAGTATAAAGAAAAATGGGAAAGAGAATAATAATTAATATCTTCTCTTTTGTTTTCCTTGATTAACCAAGAATAACTTGAGTTCCATCCTGTACTGGCATTTGTGGGAGCTTAACGATATATTTTCACCTTTATATGGGGCCAGTGTTTTAAGAATACTATTGTTTTGACTACCTTCATAGAATTTATATATGTGAAAATATAGGAATATTAAGGTGGACTTCTGTGATAGCTAAAAAAGGCAAAGGCTTTGATATCATTTTAATCACTGCAGAGTATCATGATGATCATCCATTATCTCCCTCCGGGATAATTTCAAGAGTTCTAGAAAGTAAGGGTTACAAAATTGGAATCATCGAAAAACCAATTACTAGGGAAGATTATCTAAAACTTGGAGCACCAAAGCTGTTTTTCGGTGTTACTTCTGGCTCCATTGATAGTATGTTGCATAATTACACGCCATTAAAAAAAAAGAGGTCAGAGGATCCTCATTCAAATATATCATTGATGCCTGATAGGGCACTAATAGTATATTGTAATAAAATTAGAGAATATTTCAAATCAGCTTTAATAGTTATTGGAGGAATAGAGGCCTCGATGAGAAGATTTGCGCATTATGATTATTGGGACAACAATGTTCGGAGGAGTATTATTTTTGATACAAGGGCTAATATACTTGTTTATGGAAATGGAGAAAAACAAATATTGGAGATTGCCGAAAGAATAAAAAAAGGCTTTAGCCTAGAAGGTATTCTTGGCACGTGTATAATAAGCAAAAATATAGATGATAAATTTATATTACTTCCCTCATTTAAAGAAGTAAAAGAAGATTTTTCTAAGTTTTGTGAAATGCAGAGAATGCTTTCAAGTGAAATCAATTTAGCACAGTTTTATGATAATAACTATCTTCTTCAATATCATTATCCTGAATATACTACAGAAGACCTTGATTGGATATATTCTTTACCATATTCCAGAAAACTTCATCCAAAATCATTTTTAAAAATGGCAAAATTCTCTGTAGTTAGTCATAGGGGTTGCATTGGCAACTGTAATTTTTGTTCTTTGAAACTCCACCAAGGAGACAAAATAATTTCGAGAAGTGAGAATTCAATACTAAATGAAATTGAATCCCTTGTTTCTCACCCTGACTTCAAAGGATATATAGATGATCTTGGTGGACCTTCAGCAAATATGTATGGGATGGATTGTGATGACAAATGTAATCGAGAATGTATTAATTGCAATAAATTAAATTTAAGCCATAAAAGATTAATTTCGCTTTTAAAAAAGGCTAGAGAAATTCAAGGAGTTAAAAAAATTTTTATTAGAAGCGGGATAAGATATGATCTAGCAATAGAAAGTAAGGATTACATCAAAGAACTTTCAAAATATCATATATCAGGTTGTCTAAAAATTGCTCCTGAACATTTTTCAGAAAAGGTATTAACATATATGAATAAAAAAAATTCTAAATTTGACGAATTCGTCTCATTCTTCTATACTATTAACAAAAATAAGAAGCAATTTCTTAAATATTATTTAATGATTTGTCACCCAGGTGAAGATGAAATAGAGATAAAAAAATTAAAAGAAAAAATTAGTAAGTTATCAAATATAGATAGTTTTCAGATCTTTACTCCAACGCCAATGACAAATTCAACATGTATGTACTGGACTGAAATGGATCCAAAAAATATGAAAAAGGTAAAAGTGATATATGACTACAAAACTAAAAAGATGATGAAAAGATTAATCCTAGAAGAACTTAACAAACACAATTAAAATTTTTATTGTACTAATTCAACGAATTCCGTAAGGTATTAGAATTAAACTTATTCTTTGATAGCTAGATAGTTCGATAACAAAATTAATCCGCCACCTAGAAAAATATAAGAGTTAAGATCTTGATTAAAGAATGCCATTGCTATAATGGATGCCACTACTGGCTCCAATAAAAGTATTATTCCTGCCTTTGAAGCTTCAACTTTTTCTAATGCCTTATAAAATAGTGCATTTGGTAAAAAAGCTGCAATAAAAGAAAAAATACCAAATGAAAACCAATAACTAATTGGAAATTGATACGTTAATCGTGTAAGGGCATCGTTTTGATAAAATAATTTAATAATTGGAAATAAAAGAATTAACCAAACTAAAGATATTAAAGAATAGGCAGAAACTGTATTTATATAGTACTCTTTACTAATTCCAGTTTTTCTAGCAAATACCACCCACAAAGAAAGGAATATACCTGCAAATAAAGAAGATACTACGCCTTTTATACTTCCAATATTTTCTATATCCCATGGGGAAAGCAAGAAAAATAATCCAAGAAACGCGATAGTCATGGATAGTATTTTCATTTTAGATATCATTTCATTTAAGATTAATCTTCCAAAAAAAGTAGTCCACATTGGTTGCGTGTATAGTAAAAGGGCTACAATGGCGATAGGTGTTCCAAAAATCACGCCGCCAAATTGTGTCAATTGTAACAATGCTCCAATTAATCCATATAAAATAAAAAAAGCCAAATTGTTTCGTCTAAGAGGAATAGTTTTTTTAAAACAAATGATTGGCAATGTTATAATAAAAAGAAATAATAATGAATAAACTGAGATTTCATAAAGAGAAAATCCTAAATTTGAAAAGTATTGTCCCCCGGGAATAATTAATCCAAAAAGTAATGCAGAAATAATAATTATCAAATAATCATTTTTCATGAGATGAAA
>JAAZKM010000129.1 GCA_012799835.1 Candidatus Methanofastidiosia archaeon | reverse complement strand
TTTGTAGATGAGGAAAAAGGGGATCCAGGCTTAGTTGAAGTGTCTTCAATTATCACATTCTCAAATCTAAGATCTAAAGGAAATAGCATTGATATAGACCCTTTATCAACGAACACTACTTTAAACTATCTAGGAATAAATATAAACAACTCATTGATTAAAGCTCATGACATAAAACAAGGAATCGAATATGCTAAAGAGATTTCAAAAGATCAATCAAAGATTGATATACACAGAGTTGTTGTTATAGATTCTGAAACATTAAAAGAATTGGTTGATGTTGTTGGAGATGTCCCCGTTGATTTCAATCAACAGATTCTCATACTTGGATTAAAACGGGATATTATTGCAAAAGGAGATGTTAATGGCATCATGGCTAAGCAGATTCTTCAAGGAAAAGCATTTCCAATAGTTGATCCTACAAGTATAAGAGATATACCTGAGGCAAGTCTTTGGAGGGTAAAAAGCAAGATAATTGGAGAAATATCTATAAGCTTACTTGATCAAGCCAAATATGATAAGACAACAAGAAAAGATATATATTATAAAATACTTAGACTATATAGGGAGGACAAAATAAAAGTTTATAACAAAAATATGACTCTTATCCTAATGGACTCATTGCCAGAAGGATTTGGTAGAATAATAATGGACTTTGTTGTCAATATAATTAGGTAGGGATTTTATGCAAAAAGAAGTATTTGTAGTTGCTACATTTATTTTGGCTGTAGGGCTTGCAGTAGCAGTTTATAACGTTAGTCTTCTAAATACTCAAAATACCATGCTCAGTCAAAAAATAACCACACTTAATCAAGACATAACAAGACTTCAAAGCCAACAAACAATCCTTGAAAATAAGATTGCCGTACTTGAAGTTGCTAAATCTCAATATGATTCTGTTATTAGAAACTATACCTCTCAAATTCAAGATTTATTGAAGAAAAATGAAGTTTTACAACTTCAACTTAAGTCGTGGGATATCCCTGTAATCTGGGTATCTAGTGAAGTTCAATGGACCTCTTCAATTTTGCATCCAAGTGATAATGTCCGGATTGCCTTCAATTTAACAAATACTGCGAATGAAAATGCTCAAAATATTAGAATTTCATTACCTGAATCTTATATGAGAGGATTTCAAGTAGTAAGAGTAACAGATCCAAGAGCAAGGCTAATCAATAACGAAATTTCAATAGATTCTCTTGGTCCACATCAAACATTAAATTTTGAAGTAATTTTGAGCACACAATCATCTGGATTATACAGTGGACCTTTGAGAGTTAGGTGGACTGGCATCGGAGATTTTTTTACCTTAACCGAAATAAGTACTAGGGTTAATTAGGGCTGCGCTCATGGAAATAAAGAAGTATCCTGAGGATTTTCAAGTAGATGAAGTAATAGATATTAAAAATGGAAAATACCTAGTATTTAAAGTGAAAAAAACTAATCGAGATACGATAGATGTAATTCATGAAATTTCAAAGAAGACTGGAATACCTTTTGGAAAATTTGGATTTGCGGGACTTAAGGATAGACATGCAGTTACCACCCAGTATTTTTCCGTTGATAAACATTATAGGGATATACTAGAGGGAATTACTATCAATTGTGTAGAATTATCCGATTTTTCTGAAGGGCAGAAGATTAATATAGGTGACTTAGTAGGAAATAATTTCAACATCCTTGTTAGAAATATTCCAGAAAATTTTGAAAATGTTGTACAATCCAATATTCAAGAAATTGAAAAAAATTTTGGATTTCCAAATCTTTTTGGAGAACAGAGATTTGGAGGAAACGAAGAAGTAGGTAGATTTATCTTAAGAGGAGAATTCAAGGAAGCAGTTGAAAAATATTTAATAAAGGATAATCTTTCTTCAGAGCTAAATGAATTGATTATAGAAGGGAAGTATGCTAAAGCACTTGAATATTACCCCAAGTTGAGAAATGAGAGGTATATTTTAGAGTATTTGTCAAAGTCTTCCAATTACTCAAAAGCTTTTTCAATACTCCCTCCTTCAACTTATTCCCTTTTTGTTCATGCATACCAAGCAAAGATATTCAATGACGCACTTTTAGATCGGATAAAGGAAGTTCCTATTAATGATGTCGAGATTGGTGATTTAGTTTCTATGGAAAAAGAAGGAAACTATCATAGAACACAGGCAACAAAGTCCAATATAGAAAGGATTAAGGATGGAATAAAAAAAGGCAATATTAACGTTATAGGTCCGTTAGTGGGATTTAATTCGCTTATTCCCAAATCTATCTTAGGGAGATTATTAGTTGATATTTTGGAAAAAGACGGAATTAGTAGAATGAATTTTCAAGTTAAAGAGGCTCCTTTTTTAGCATCAAATGGCGCATATAGAAACATCTTAGGAAAGTATAAGGATCTTTCATATAAAATTGATGAAAATAAGGCTAACTTTATGTTTTTTCTTTATAAAGGAGAATATGCAACAGTATTCTTAGATTATCTCACTTTTTCTTTATCTTGATTATATCGCCTATTGTTGTTTCCTTTAAATTTTGTTTTGACTTAGATATGTTTATGACTTCATCAGATTTATCTTTTAATTTAATGTTCAAAATCTTCTCTAATTTTTGTATTAACTCATTAGAAAGGGCAAAACCTTCTGTTTCAATATGGTGTATAATAGATTCTTTTTCATTCATTTTTCTAGCGAGATCTTTCTGTGACCATCCTTTTGCTTCTCGAGCATCCTTTATTACTTTGTGATAGTCCTCTACTAACGTATATTCTTCTTTCATTTTAACTGGTGCACTTATCCGAGACTTCAAAGGTAAGGCTATCCCTTCTGAACCTATATCACCTTTGCCATACTTTGACCAACTTTGATGATCTACTCCAAATCTTGAACATTTATCACAAACTTTTATGCTGGCACTTTCAACTTTAATATTGAACACTTTTCCATGTATAATTTTGCCACATATTTCACATATCATCTTATCAATAGTTTTTCAATATCAATATTTATAAGGGTTTTGAACTTCTGTCTCTTATTAAAAGTGATATCCACTATTGTAAGTTTTTTTTAAAATATTTCTCACACCAATGATACTCAATGCAGAAACATTTATAAATCAGTGAAATCTAATATATTATGTTCGGGGTGCTAATAGTGGACAGTAGTATTAAGTATCGGACAAAGAGACTTGACGAAGAAGATGTTTATGAGAATGATGTTCAATATAATGATAAAATAATAGAAAGATTAAAGCTTTTAGAAATTCAAAATAGAAGTTTTATTACGGAAAAAATTAGATTGGAAAAAGAGAATGAAAATCTCAAAAAAGAACTGGATAGATTGAATGCACCTCCATTAATCACGGGTGTTGTGGTTGAAGCAATAGATCCTTCCAAAATAATTATAAAAAGCTCTAGCGGGCCCAAGTTTGTAGTGGGCGCATGTTCTAATGTAGATATGAAAGATCTAGTTCCTGGCGCATTAGTAGCTTGCAATCAAAGAAACCTTTCAATAATGGAAGTATTGCCTTCTACAAAAGATCCAGAAGTTTGTGGAATGGAAGTTTTAGATAAAACTGGAGTTACATATTGTGAAATTGGTGGATTAAGAGATCAAATAAATAAAATAAAAGAGACTGTAGAGCTACCTCTTAAAAAACCCGAATTATTTGATAAAGTCGGAATAGATCCTCCAAACGGAGTACTACTGTATGGCCCCCCCGGAAACGGTAAGACTTTAATCGTTAAAGCTGTTGCCAATGAAACTGATTCCACTTTTATTAGAGTCGTAGGATCGGAATTTGTTAGAAAGTATATTGGAGAAGGAGCAAGAATGGTGCGAGAAGTTTTTAATCTCGCAAGAGAAAAATCTCCTTCAATTTTATTTATTGATGAAATTGATGCTATAGGGGCAAGACGTGTAGATACTGGTATAAGTGGAGATAGGGAAGTTGCAAGAACGATGATGCAACTTTTAGCTGAACTTGACGGATTTGATTCGAGAGGGCAAGTTAAGATATTGGGAGCTACAAATAGGGTTGATATATTAGATCCCGCACTTCTACGCCCTGGTAGATTTGATAGGCTAATTGAAATACCTCCGCCTACAAAAGATGGATGTTTGGATATATTCAAAATCCATTCAAGAAACATGAATATCAAAAATCTTGATTATTCAGAAATTATTGATATAATAGATGGTTTATCTGGTGCAGAGATTAGGTCTCTATGCACAGAGGCTGGAATGGCTGCTATAAGAGATGATCGAGATTACGTAACTTCCGAAGACTTTAAATGTTCAGTATCTAGAATTACATCATCGGAATATCCAAATAATTCACTTATTGGCATGTATGGATGAGGAAACCGACAGCGTCTGATGAATGATGAGAGATGGGCGGTCTGACATATTTTTTATTTTTACTAATCTCATAGTAAACTTTATTTACTCTAAATCCTATTTTAATAGGGCGATTATTTGAAAGCTGAAGACATTGTAGAATTAATATTTGGATATACAATATTTATTATTAGTGTAGTGGCAGTTTTCCTTTGTTACTATTTCGAAAATTTTGTATAAATTTTTTTCATGATTTTATTTTTATAACACTATCTAAAATATAAAAATGTGTAAAGAGGAGAATAAAAGCAT
>JAAZKM010000128.1 GCA_012799835.1 Candidatus Methanofastidiosia archaeon | reverse complement strand
TTTTGATATATTATCTATAGGTATAATAAAAAACATAAAAATAAAAAATATAATAATTGAATATTATAAACAAATAATATTAATTATTTAAGGAGGAATAATGTACAAAATAGAAAGAATACATGCTAGAGAAATTTTAGATTCTAGAGGTAATCCAACGGTAGAAACAGAAGTTACAATACAAGGATTGACTGAGATGGCAGCTGTGCCTTCAGGAGCCTCTACAGGAGCTTTTGAAGCATTAGAATTAAGAGATAAGGATGAGAGTAGATATTTAGGGAAAGGTGTTTTAAAAGCAGTTGGATATGTAAATAATGAATTATGGAATGGCTTAAAGGATTTTGAATTTAATTCTCAACAAGAATTAGATAATAAGTTAATTGAACTAGATGGAACAGAGAATAAAGACAGATATGGAGCAAATTCATTACTATCAATATCTATGGCTGTAGCTAGAGTTTTGGCTAAATTACAAAGTAAAGAGTTATATGAATATTTAGGAGATGGAAATGTATTACCAGTTCCTATGATGAATATTTTAAATGGTGGTGAACATGCAAGTAATAATGTAGACATTCAAGAATTTATGATTATGCCTGTTGGGGCACCAAGTTTTAAAGAAGGCTTAAGATGGTGTGCTGAAGTTTATCATAATTTGGCGAAGATTTTAAAAGAAAGAAATTTATCTGCTGGAATAGGAGATGAAGGCGGATTTGCTCCTAATTTAGAAAATGATGAAGATGCTTTAAAATTAATTATGGAAGCTATAAATAAATCAGGATATGAGCCAGGAAAAGACTTTATGCTAACTATTGATAGTGCAGTTACAGAATGGCAAGTTGATGGTGGTTATAGATTACCTAAGGCAGGAATATTTAAAACAACAGATGAAATGATAGATTATTGGGAAGATTTAGTTAATAGATATCCTATTAGTTCATTAGAAGATGGATTAGGAGAAGAAGACTGGGATGGCTGGGTAAAACTAACTCAAAGATTAGGAAACAGAATACAATTAGTAGGAGATGATTTATTTGTTACTAATCCAAAAAGACTGGCAAAAGGAATTGAAATGGGTGCAGGTAACTCAATTTTAATTAAATTAAATCAAATAGGAACAGTAACAGAAACAATAGATGCAATTAAACTAGCATATAGTGCAGGATATAGGGCAGTAGTTTCTCATAGATCAGGTGAAACTGAAGATACTTTTATATCAGATTTAGCTGTTGGTTTAGGAACAAAACAACTAAAAACAGGAGCTCCTGCAAGATCTGAAAGAGTGGCTAAATATAATAGACTACTTCGTATTGAAGAAAAAATATAAGACTAATATTAAAATAAAGAAAAGGAGTTTTAACTCCTTTTTTTATATTCTTGCTAATTATAAATTTATTGAAAAATAGCCGAAAACGTGGTATAATAAGGGTATATTATTTCTAACTATATCAATATAGTTAAGACAACATGTAATAGGAGGAAAAAATGAAAAAGTTACACAAAAAAATTTATGGAAGATTTGTAAAAGATCATAGCGAAGACGCTTGGAACATACCGGAATACCCCAATCTATTGAAAAATGGATCCCGTTGTTTGATTACAGCGACAGATGAGACAATGTACGAAGCAAAATTTGGTGGGCTTGAGGTAGAAATACCACATGATCGGATCATTATTGAATCTGGAAAGTGCTATTTTTCCATGGGTAATATTTACCCTTCGGTAGGTGAAATGGAAATGCACATTGTGGAGATGGATCAAGAAGAGATTCGGGTTGAAGAAAAAATTAAAATCAGAATAGGTTTAGTTGAACAGCTAGGCGAAACCGTATGGTTACTTCTTGATTTTAGAGGAAATCAATTCTATTATCTCTTTTCATGTTCTAAAGATGATGAACTTGCTCAAAAGTCAAAAAACGTTTTACTTGGCAAAGAGATTTTATTCGGAGTCTTGCATGATTCTGGGAGAAGTGAAGTTGGACATGATCTTAGGTTTAGTTATCTAGACATAGAAATTCATGAATGTCGTGATCCGAGTGAAAACGAAACTAAATCTCCGGAACTTCAAAATAATGATGAACAAGATGTTCAACAAAGTTCTGTTGTTGCCGTTAAGGTAAAAAGAAAACAGAAAGAAGTTTCTAAATTTATTAAGACTTGGCATTTGGGTAAAATGGGAGATGACAATGTCTTAATGTATGCAAGTTATCCATCTGTATTGCTTGGTATTCCAAATACAAGAATTGTTATGAGAGAATGCAAGCAAAAAAAACTTAAGTAGTTTTAAAACCCTTAGAACATTGTTCTAGGGGTTTTTTAATATTACTTAGTTAAGTAGTATACAGATATAAAAATATACATATATATTTTTAAAAACAGCATATTTATGGTATAATATAGGTATGAGTATCAGTCACTAGACATTTTGTCAAAGGAGGTAAAAGTATGTCTAGACGGAAAAAAATGATTTATGGCAGATTAGCGCAGGAACATCTTAACGATAAATGGGAAATCCCAGGGAAAGAGTATTTAATAAGAGAAGGCAAACGTTGTCTAATCTTAAGCATCAAGGGCAAGTATTATGATGTCAAAATAGATGATGTGAAAGTACGAATTCCCAGAGATCGTCTCATTGTGGAATCGGGGAAATGTCATTTTTCTGTGGGGGATATTCATCCCTTATTAGGAAATATGCAAATTAACATTGTAGACATTGAGAAAGAGAGCTTTAAAGTTCAAGACAAACAAACCGTTAAGGTGGGTTTAGCTCAACGAATCGGACGCAAAACTTGGTTGCTTATGGACCATAAAGGTGATCAATATTATTACAGATATGTGTATGATAATGATGATGTGGTTTATCCTACTGACAAAGTAAAATACGAATTCGGATTTTTGAAAAGTCAAGCAAGGAATAGAGAGGGATTTGACCTAAAGATAAATGCTTTAGATGCAAGGGTCTATGATAGAGCTGATTATTGTGATGAAGAGTTTGTAGCTCTAGCGTTACATGGCTTATTTCCTTCTTATGGAGAAAAGGTAATACCAGATTTTGTTTGTCGAGTGATGCCTACAAAGAAATGTTTAGACAATTTTGTTCGAGTTTCACACTTAGGTAAAATTGGTGAAGATGATGCAGTTTTGTATGCCAGTTATCCAGCAGGATTATATGGCGGCGAACACACACGAACCATTGTAAGAGTAAATCAAGAAACAAAAAAGTAATTTAAAACCCTTAGAACATTGTTCTGAGGGTTTTTTTATGAAAGCAAGAAAAATTTAAAAAGAATAAAAGATAAAGAATCAAAAACAAAATTTAAAACAATAAAATAAATAATAACAAAAAAAGCAAAAATTTAAATAAGAAAACAAATAAAACGAACAAAAAGAGTAAAATGAACAAAAAATAAATAAAATGAATAAAAAATAAATAT
>JAAZKM010000127.1 GCA_012799835.1 Candidatus Methanofastidiosia archaeon | reverse complement strand
TTGGAGGACACCCTCCAGTCTATCTCTCCATGTTAACCCTTTTGTCTTTGGGGCTAATTTACCCGGAGACAGACGAGTTTCTTCAGGAGCTGTGGAGTTGCATACCTCAAGGCTGGGGAATGAGCAGTCTTTACAACAAAACTGAATTTCCAAGAATGATTACTCGCGATGGATTAGGTGATTATGCAAAACGCTATCCCGATTTCTACACCGAAACCGACATAAAAACAAAAATAATGGTTTTAGCGTCTGCACCAAAAGGCTATAATCTCGACAAGATGTTAGAATTCCTCGCTGAAGATAACACCGTTTTTATGATATATCTTGTCGGGATAGACTATGAGAAGGACTATATTAAACAGGCTACAAACCCTGTAATATCAAGGTTTATAGCCTGCTTGTCTTTCAATTTGTCGCTTGTTTGTCGCTTAAACCTGCTAAACGATACTTAAAAATACTCATTGAAACGCAAAATAAATATTTCAGAGGGATAGCGTTTTGCTTGAGTTTGTGTTACAATATCAAATGTATATTTAAGTCCTGAAAGGGTACAAGCTGAATGAATAGTGCTACTACATTAAAACCTATATTAAAGTATCCCGGCGGAAAAGGGCGCGAATTAAAACATATTTTGCCAGTTATTCCTCATACGGTTGAAAGATTTTTCGAGCCTTTTGTCGGTGGTGGAGCTACTTATTTTTCAATGCACAATGTAGAACGTTGTTATATAAATGACATTTCAAAAGAATTGATTGCCACTTACAAGGCGGTACAGTTACAAGACGATAACTTTTTGAATACGATATTTCTTATAAATGAGGATTGGAAACTCTTATCGACGCTAAAACATATTTCTTTTGATTTTGGTATTGAAGATTTCAGTTGTGTTCCCGCTCTGGGTATCGTTAAGCGCTTCAATCTTGAAAGTTTCTTTATTGATTATCTTTTGAAAATGATTCGTAGAAAACAGTCCTATATTATTGTGCAAAAAGAAAAAGGCAATATTATATCGGGGGATAATAAACATTTAATATTTGAAACTGCGCTAAAATCGAGTTATTACGCCACTATAAGAAAAATCTATAACCAAAACAGAAAAGAGGAGAAAACGCAAGAAAACACTGCATTTTACTTCTTCATAAGGGAGTTCTGTTATTCATCTATGTTTAGATTTTCTCAAAACGGAGATTTTAATGTTCCTTATGGTGGAATGAGTTATAATTCTAAAAATTTAGATGAGAAAATAAAATACTTGCGGTCTTTACCGTTACGTTCTCATCTCAATAATACCCATATATATAATACAGATTTTCAAAACTTTGTTGAAATGTTCCAGTATGGAAAAGACGATTTTATTTTTGTAGACCCCCCATATGACACCCAATTTTCCACATACGATGAAAACGCTTTTGAAAAAAAAGACCAAGAAAGACTTGCAGACTTTTTAAGAGGAACGAGGGCTAAGTGGTTGCTTGTCATTAAGGATACAGAGTTCATTAGAAGTTTGTATCCTCAAAAAGATAGAAACCTTTACTATCAAGAGTTCGACAAAAATTATTCTGTTAGCTTTATGAACAGAAACGACAAAAACGCAAACCATTTAATGATTGCAAATTACAGGGGGATATAACTATAGCGCATACGGAAGCACAAATAAGAAGAGCGATTAAGCCGCTACTAACTGTCCATGGCGAATTAGATACTTCGGAAGTAAAGAAGTTGCTCCATACTGTTTTAGAGTTTGATGATGAGGATAAAATCCCGTCAACTACAAGGAATGAAATGCTTATCATTCAAAGGATAGGTAATATTGTAGCGCACCAAACAGATTCTGTTAAAGTATATCAAGAGGGTTTCGTCCTCGACAAAACTCACCGTCCAGCAAAATTCACATTGCTTAACCCTATTTCCAAACAACCTTTACAAGAAACTGCAATTAAAGAAATAAAGAAAAAAACGAAACAATTTACCGCAAGAAAAGTAGACTGGGAAAAAGCAAGAGACCGAAACAACGAAATAGGCGACCAAGGGGAAGAATTTGTAATGGAATACGAAATTGACCGCCTTACGGAATTATTATCAACGGACGCAACACAATATGTTCAACATTTAAGTCGTTTACAGGGCGATGGTTTAGGGTATGATATTTCCTCAATAAATGAAGATGGTTCTACTCGTTTTATTGAAGTTAAAACAACAAGTGGCAGTTTTAACACCCCATTTTATATGAGCAAAAACGAAAAGCACTTTTTTGAAGAATATACGAACAATGCTTATATTTACCGTGTCTATGACTTTAACAGAGAAACAAGACATGGCAAGGTAAAAATTATTAGTAAAAATGATTTGTTTGCGGATTTCAACTTTGACCCTGTAACTTGGCAAGTAACACCAAAATAGAAGCAAGGGGTAAGCACACTATTTACACCCTTTTCTTGGCATACAACGTCAAATCTTGCTTATACCCCTCGAACGTGTCAACGCGGGTAATATCATAATCAACGCACTTGTAGCGAACAATGTGTAGCGTGGTGATATTGTCTCGCCAGTTAATCATAGATTGTATTTCTTCGACAGCTTGAACGGACATAGCGGCGTAAACATCTTTCCCAGAAAACTGCCGGAAGTATGCCTACAAGCGAGGAACTAGAACTAGTGGACAACAACGAGATAAATCAAAATTAACCTACAATCAACAAAAGAGCGTGTGCTCAAGTAATGCAAGCCCCTCGGAAGATATGTTGATAAAAACAAGCGAAGTCCCTGACTGCAATCAATCAGGGACTTCTTTTTCTGAGAAGATATTTCCCTTGTACAACAAATCTCCTAAAGACAGTCTATTATTGACTTTGCGAAACTTTGCACCCCCAAAATCAACACGTTAAGTAAACGGCTTGCTCTATCCCGGGGGAGCTTTCTTTTGCGACTTTTTCTTCTGTTTGCGTCACCTGCATTTTTTTCTTTTGCCTCCTTAACTTTCAATGCGTTTTTGTAGCGTCTGTTGTTATACGAAGCATATTTGG
>JAAZKM010000126.1 GCA_012799835.1 Candidatus Methanofastidiosia archaeon | reverse complement strand
CGGTTTCAGCCGACATCTGATGCTCACTTTTATTCATGAAAAACAGATTATATATAAGCTCCTATTCTTCCTTGGTAAGCTGACTAAGGCATTGATGTAGCTTTTCAGCTAACAGCTTGTCCATAACTAAATCTTCAATTTTGGGAGAGACAATGTCGGGGATTGCATCCTCGCCGCTTGTTTCTTCCGTATCTAATGCGCTGTAGTAAAATACTCCATGCGATCTGTCCTTTTCTTCTAAGTGCTGTTTTTGTCGCTTCATCCTGTAATATGTTAAATATATTTCTTCCGAGACAGATATAAATTGTCCCTTAATTTTTATTTTATATTCCTTTCTTTCTGCCATATGGCTTGTCCTCCGTTTCTGAATTTTGATAAGTCAAAATGTCAGAAGCGGAGGTGAGCGGCAGTGAAAAATTGCCGTGCCTATACTGAAAGCATACCTATTCTTCTCTATTTTCAAGATGAATAGTCGTTTTTTATCTAATTTTGTCGAAAAAAATAAGCCAGTACATCGCTCAATACGAAATACTGACTTATTAAAATTTATTTTATAAAATTGTATAGGTAAAGAATGGTATATATAGATTGCTTTATCCCAATTAACAAATTGAAAAAGGACAAAAATGTATATTGTTCATATGGATACCTCTCTCGCCATAGCTCAAACGAAAGTCAGTATCTCATGTCTAAAAAACCTTTAAGACACGCAAGAATTTTGCCTCAATATAAGAGAGAATACCTTGTACAGTTTTAGCAACCAGACTATCATAGCACATAAATGCCTTAGACCCTCGACTTTGCGTCCCCACCTTTAAATGAGTTTGCTCTTGGCTTTTAAAACTTGTAAGCAAATTATGACCTCATACACATGATTGAACATGCAGAAAATGACGGCTTTGAATAATATCAAAGTCGCCATTTTTATCAATAACACATATGAAAATATATATCATATTGCAACTTTTTTGTATGCTTTAACACTCTTCTTGTTTTCATTATAATTTTCTTTTATACATAAAATTTGACTGTTTTACAAATTACATAAGAACTTCGAAAATTTATATTTGGTCATTAACTTTATCAATAGTTCTTTTATTATTTTCATTTGCTTTTACGTTTGAGTCAGGTACATTTATTATCAAACCTGAAACTGACTACTTTGTATTAAGAGATAATAACCTCTATGATTTATATGTAAATGGATAATTTGTTGTAACGATATCTAACATACCGAACGACTTATCTAATTTACCTATACATAAATAATAAAGTTTTTTTATCTCAAAAATTGACTGATATGACTTATACTCGAATGCTCCGCATAAATCACCTGTTATTAAAAGCAAAAATTTACTCTTCTTGTGATACATCCGGAATTTCAAATGTGCCGGAGTCCATATTCTGTAAAATATCCGGAGCTTCGGATGTGTTGGCGTCTTTTTCTGTAATAACAAACTGCAGTCCATGCTCTAGAACACCGGAGCCGGGCAGATAGACAGCGCGATTGCCTGCGTTATCTTTCAGAATAACACGGTCCAGAACATAATTTCCGGCATGCTTTGTCTGGATTTCTGAAATCGTACCAGTAAAAT
>JAAZKM010000125.1 GCA_012799835.1 Candidatus Methanofastidiosia archaeon | reverse complement strand
TAAGGCCAGGCCAAAGATAAGGCCAGACTGCATTTCTCTTGACAGCCTTCTATCAAAGATAAATGACGAGGGCCGGATTGTCTTTCTGAATGCAACGGTGAACAGGGTCTCAAACGTCAGGGAGGAAGAAGGAGCCATAAGGCTTCGGACCACGGGGATTGAGATAACTGATGGTAAGGATAAGATTTGGGTCAACTGCCACGACACAAAACCCTTCACTTCAAAAAAGAGTGGGAAACTAATCCCAGGGAGATTCCTTTCTACAAAGGCGCAGCTCAAAAGGACGGATCTTATTGGATCACTCGTCTCATTTTACAACATCGAGGCAAGGGTTTCAAAGAACGGCGAGCTAAGCCTCAACACCGGGCCGTACTCAAACTTCTCTTATGAAAAAAATGAGCAGAATGAAAAATCCCCTTTAGGCGAGGCCTCATGAGCCGCATCGCAACAATCTTTGAGCCGATGCCTTCCTCAAGGTATAATGGCGCTGAGGGTGAGGAGGAGTTTCTGGTTCACTGCTTAAGGAAAGAGCTAAACGTCAGGCTATCCCTTAGCCCCTATTCAAACTGCGACTTCAGAATTTCAGGCAAAAGGGTCGATGTCAAGACAATATCAAATGACTACGGCCCCTCCCTTGATTTCAATGTCAACGTCCCATCGTGCCAGGTGTCTTTGGAGCAGGATCTTTTTGCTTTTGTATTTCATGACAGGTTCAAAGGCACTTTCACTATTGCCGGAGCCATTGACAGGGACACACTCCTTAAGAGAGCCAGGCTCATGAGGAAAGGGGAAACAGAGCGGAACGGACTTTTCCAGTACAAGTGTGACACATATGTCATGAAGGTCGGGGAGCTCTTGCCGTTGGAATCACTTGTCGGAGCAAAGATTTCGGAGTGAATATGATTGATTTCATACTACACTTTGGCCCTATTTTACTTACAGGTTACTTACAAAGTGCCATTTTTAGGGCCAGTTTTACTTACAGGAAAATCCATTTTTCAGAGGGTGTAGTATGGGAAAAAGCCAGTTGAGGTATGGGAAGAGGCTGATACAGGCATGGCTTCCTGAGGATCTTCTGAACAGATGCTGCACCGTCTCAACGAAGGGATTTACCGAGACAATAACTGAGGCCCTAAATCAATATGCGGAAAGGAACAAATCAGAGCTTGAATTACTGGAAAGCCAGTATGAAAGCGCTATTTTGGAAGCTACGAGGCTAAAGGCTAAAATAGATGAATTGACTATGATTAATCTCAAAGAAACAAAAATAAAGATTGATAAGGGCATTAAAAATACAAATAAGCATGTTGAAAGGCAATTAAGCGAAAAAGAGCGCAATCAAATCTGGGAAGGGAAGATAAAACCTCTTCTAAAAAAGAAGATCTCTGAATCCGGCATTGACAGCGTCTTAAGCGATGAGCGCCTCCTAAACAACTTTTCTAATGGCCTTGGCATTTCCACTGTAGAATTGAAAGAAAAGATCTCCACTGAATGGGGTGTAGTGTAGTGTAGTGTAGTATAGTATGTAGTATAGTAGTAAGTAAGTAGTAAGTAAGGAGGAAAAATATTGGCAAAAAGTATTGATGTTATGGAAAAAAGGCAGATGGATTTACTGCCAACACTATCAAGAGAGGAGCTCTACGGCTTTGGCATTATTGATATTTCAGAGATGATCATTTCAATTGAGCATGCTATTAATTACGCCGAAGGGTACAGATTTTTGCTTTTGTGTTTTGGCAATGAAGGATCATCGGATAAGGCAAAGATGATCATGAAAGGATTAGAGGATTACCTACAGATCGTAAAAGATGTCTACCGCTTCAAGGTGGACGAGAAAAAAAAGAGGGAAAACTTCCTGAAGGGAGTGAATGCTTAGAGGTGGGGCTATGGAGAAAAATATACCTGAATCAAAGATGAGAGCTGTAAGATTTTATTTGGAAAACAAGGAGTTCTTGGAAGAGATGTGCATTATAGGAGATCCTTACATTAAGGCCATGGCAATGACGATAATAGTTTCAGCTAAAAAAATTCTAAACAATAATTAATTTTATTTTTAATTTTAAATCAACTTTATTTAAAATTAGGAACTTGATTTCTAGACCAGAGGAAATGTTTAAATTAATCTACTCAACTATTAATATGTGAATATAATAAAAAAGATAATACCAATTATCCTAAAGCATATTGTTATTGTAAGTCTTATTGCGTTTCTATGTTCTACATTTATTTTAGTTAAATATAACGATTATCAATTAAGTGGAGAATCTATAACAATAGAATATGACTATGATATACTTGGGAGATACACTAAAGACGGCAACTATGCTTCTATGATAGAATCTGGAATTATATCTAATCCATATGGTTCTCTATATATAACAAAAGTTCCTAATCGTCCAATTGTAACTTTTTATACTAATGTTTCAAATAGCTCAAAAATCAATAATGCCAATGATATATTTCTGACTCTTCTTCTGGATATAACTAATCATACCCATAATAAAAAGATAGGTGTCAACGGTATTGAACGAATAGAAATATTTAACATTACTCAACAAAAATACTATTACGCCTATGGTAAGAATTTTTCAGTAGAAAACAAAACTGAAGAAAGTATAACTATCCCCATAAAATTTGTATTTGAGTATCCTGGAAATTATAGAATTACAGTATATTTATCTTCAACTGACTCTTATTTAGGGAGGTATAGGAATATAGAATTACTTCATATGACGAATAAAAATCAGAGCTATCAAGTATGTTGGGATGAAAAAGAATATCAGTATCTAGGCCATAATAATGGGGAATTTAGTTATCCACGATTTATACATATGCCGCCCGAAAGAGATTACATATATGGACAGATATACCTCTCTAATAAGGCCTATAATCTCTCTACTTTGATTCCAATAATGGCATTGGCATTGTCGATTTTCCTTGGAGTATTTTCTATACTCTTACAATATAAAGAAAAGTTAAGAAAAAAATATAAAATTTAATTTTAATAGCAATGTGAGATAATTTTTTCCTGATTTGATAGTTTAGAGCATATAATATTTTATTAAGAAGTGAAAATGAAGGAATAAGATATCCTTAAATAATTAAAAGGTATTCCCACATAGATTAATATAAATCAAAAAGAAAGGTGTATCAATGCCAAAGCTTTTCAATCATGAATTTAATTATCTCAATTATCTTTTATTGAAGATCTTTATACTTTAGAAAGAGAAGAGGCTATTTATGCTGAGATATACTCTAGAAATCGAAACTTTTAGTAGGTAAGTGCTTGCAGAGCCACATAAAAGTTTACACAGAATCGAGTATTATGCTCAATTTTAAATATTAAGAAACTAAAATTAGGTTAATGAAAAAATCTGTTGAAGAATTCTCTAACAAGAGGGGGTGGGAATTACATCAGTATACTTTAATATTTACATTTTTGATTATAGGAATTCTTATTTTAATGTATGTTCTTAAACCTGAAATGTTTAAATTAATACATTTTGTGAAGCTAGATTCTCTAATGCTCTTTGTTCAAGTGCTCTCAACCATATTTGCAATAACAATATCTATCACATTGGTAGTTTTTCAATATATCCAACAAGATTTAACTCCTGAATTATTAAAATCTATTACTAAAAGGAAATTTATTTTACTATTATTATTTCTATATCCTTTGTCTATAATTTTCATATCTTTTGTATTATTTTATCCAATGGCAATTCCGAATGATTTAGAGAATCTTATATATTTTGGAATATTCATTGATTTTGTTTTTTGTATTCTCTATTTGATTTTTTATTTACTGTACTTTAATACTATAATCAAGCCAACAAGCATAATAGAAGAAGTATCCAATAATATAAAAGGTGATTTTTATAATGAAATCCTCAAAGGATACCCCTATCCAAGATGTGGAAATGATAGCTTCTTTTTGATAGAACAGATAATAATCAAGGCAATTAGACAGAACGATTCTGTTACATATCTAAAGGGAATAGGGTATATTTTTGATTCTTATAACTCTATTTTATTCAGCTATTCTTTTAGCCCAAAATACAATGACGATGAAATAGAAAAAATAGACAGTTTTTTCTCTGGCATACTTGAAAGAATTTCTATTGAAATTAGTGTTTCTCAGAATCTTCAATACCTTTCTTACTTTCTAGTTGGCTTGGGAGATTTTATAACGAGACATATTCTGGTGAAAAAAATACAGTTCTTCGGTTCTTACAATCTCTTCCTTAACTTAAATAACTCTAGTTTAAAATCCAACACTTTATCCGTAGTCTTGAAGAAAACGATAATAATCCTAAAAGAGATGATAATTGAAAGTTTGAAATATTCTAACTCTTCCGAGTATTCATATATCAATAATTTAATTGATGATATCTTACTCAATATATTCAAGTACATAAATAGAATAATAGAGACAAAAGAATTTGATTTGACGAATGATTTCAAACGTCAAATACTTGAAATTATGATTGCATATAGAAAAAGCAATCTTCTTTATAAAGAGATTATAATCGGAGAAATAATGGATTACTACATCAAATTACATGAGGTAGATTACAAATACAATAAAGACTATTTCTTTCCAAGTCCATTGTACTTCTTATTGGGTGAAATGCCTGAGTCCGAAGCCAATGACATCGGTAAGGAACTAATGAACTACTCTTGGAAAGCATCATTTAATAATATGAAGGAATCACCTGAACATATATTCTCAGATTTGTTCGGCCAAGGTTTTTTAAATTTAGAAAAATATCCATTAATTCTCAATGAATTAATCGACAATTTAGAAGAATATCTGAATGATCCCAACAACAAGGATTTAGATTTTAATACTAAGTTAAACATATGCATGAGACTATCATATTCTTTAGTCGAACTAAATAAATACAAAACTGAAATTCATAATAATATCAAACTAAAAATTAATTCCATGCTCAAAGAGCATTGCAAAGATTATTTGCCAAGTTAATTTGGGATGGTAAAAGGGAAGGCCCTAACTTTCCTCCTTTAGCTTGGATAACGAAATCTCTTTTATTCTCTTCTCCCCTTGAAGGCCCACTCTATGAAAAGGGGCGACTGGAGGAAATATTATATTAGCATACTCTAAATAAGTGATGCAAGTTAGATATGGGGCTATATTTCTTTTAGTATTATCATATACAATACCGCATTAGCTTTAGTAAAAAGTGCGGGGGAAGGGATTCGAACCCTCGAAGACCTGCGTCACCGGATCTTAAGTCCGGCGCCTTAGACCATGCTCGGCAACCCCCGCCTAGAAAAACATCTAAGCCCATCTTTTATAAAATTACCTGATAATATAAATCTTTAGGCAGTTGGTGTTAATACATTTATAACCATCTTTAATATTGCCGTCTTTATCATGAATTGTAACTCTTCTTATAACTGCTCCACAAACTCTACACTGCTTTTCTCCAAAATTGATATATTCGTATTCTTCTTCATCATCTTCGCTGCCCTCATCTTCAAAACTGACGTCTTCCCCGGAAATATCTCTATTTATCATCTTTAGCTCTCTTTCTAACTTCGAATCGATATTTTCAAGTACATGCTTCTCTTCTGGCATCACACTTTTGGATTTCAAACTAAGTATTTTTGCCAAAATAGCGAATGCCTCATGATCAGTGTATTCTATCACAAGATATGATCCGTCGGGGGCATCATCAAAGGATAAAATAGCATAATTTTCCTCTACTTCATTTTTCAAGTAATTTTTAATTCTACGGCCAATTGATCTTCTTTCTGAACTGGCATCCTTATCTAGGATTAAATCTTCGCTAATATAAATTTCCCTGCCGGCGGCATGAAATTCTATTCCAATTTTTGTTAGCTCTTTAGTTGTTTTGCTAATGGCTTCTCCAACAGTATATGGTAGGGCCTCAACTCTTCTCATAAACATCACTAAACTTATTAGAATTTAAAGTTTTCAATTGGATACACCAACATCTAAATCCTCTATTAAACTATACAAAGTCTCTTTCAAATTTGTTACAGTATCATACCTGTCTATTTCATCAGGGAATACCCATGTAAAAGTGTCATGCTCCCAGTCAATTTTAATTTTAGTTCCATTATATAAAAACAAAAATGGATTAATCGACCATATTGTATTGTTTGTCTTGTCCTCTATATCAAAAGGCGTACCTATTTTTAATAGCTCCAAATTCTTACTATCAACATCAGTTTCCTCTTTTATTTCCCTTAATGCGGCTTCAAGACTACTTTCATCTTCAATAAATCCTGAAATTCCGGCCCACTTTCCCCTAAAAGAGCCTACTTTGTCGCTCCTTTTGAGAAGTAAAACTTTACCATCTTTAAATAAAAATGATGTGACGATGTTTTTCCTCTTCATAAAAGAAAGAAATAAACTATTATTAAAAAAAGTATCTGATTAACTGGCGCAAAAGAATGAATTT
>JAAZKM010000124.1 GCA_012799835.1 Candidatus Methanofastidiosia archaeon | reverse complement strand
ATTAGAAGCCTATGCAGATATAATGGGCGAGTCTATAACCAAGGAATTAGTCGAAAACATTATAAACGAGGGTGTTTTTAGGGAAAACTGATGGCCCAACACTCTCGTTACATTTTTACAATTGTTATCAAACAAAAAAATGTCATACTTGACATCCCATGGTTTTCTGCTTAAATTGGTAGGGGCGTAATACTTTGGGTTTTTTTATGCCCCCAAAAGATGGAAAATTAATGAAATTTGTTGTATTATGGATTATAGGATGTATTTGTGAAAGGGGATATTTATATGATTTATGATATTGAAAAAATAGAAAAAGCAAAAACAATTCTCCAAAGCATAGCAAGCGGGAATAATCCGATTAATGGAGAAATCATTGAAGAGGAAAATTTTATTAATGATCCCAGATTGATTAGAATGTTTTATTTTATAGCAGAGGTGTTGGATAATGTTGCAAAAGGAAACTACAGTGAAAGGAAAATTTCAGAATTTGTAATAACTGATGAGCAGAAAAACAAGGTGGTGTTTACTGAAGGGAATATCGGGGTAAATGAAATTGCTAGGTGCATAAATCAACAAATCAATCTGTTAATGAGCAAGAAGGTTACAGGTGTAGTGATCAATAATGGATTAAAAAGATTAGGGATTTTATCTGAGGAAATGGATGATTTAGGTAAAAAAAGAACAACTACAAATGAAAAATCTGCAGATTACGGTTTCCAACTAGAAAAGAGAAACTATAATGGTGTAGAATATTATATGGTAGTCATCGATGAGAAAGGCAAAAGATACATATTGGACAATATAGAAAAGATCGCAAAATAATATGTTTGCCATTAGATATTCTAAAGGGCAGTGAAAATGTATTAAACGAAATGCCCCTTTGGCATCTTGAAAAATGACATGAAAGATTTGGCTATTAAGAATGTTTTTTGTGTAATGTTTGAAATTTTAAAAAATAAAACAGAAAGGGTGGGATTCATGAGCATAAACTCTACCGATATGACTATTAATGAAATGTTTTCCTCAACTAAGTATTATATAGACTTCTATCAAAGAGAATATAAGTGGAAGAGGTCTCATATTAATAGTTTGCTCAATGATATTTTTTATAGGTTCGAGCTGGAGTACAAACCAACCATTGATCCAACTCCAGAGAATATAGCCAAATACGAGTGGTATTATTTAAGCTCTTTTATGACTAACAATAACAATGGCCAGACTTATATCGTTGACGGTCAACAAAGACTGACGACCCTTACCTTAATATTGATAAATCTATACCATCTTAGTAGTTATTATTCTGAGGGAAATTTAGGTGAGATGCTTAAATCAAAGATATATGGGGCCGATATTACGGGAAAGACCTATTGGATGGGTCAAAATGGACGAGTAGAGGATCTCGACAAATTGTTTAGAAATGAACCTATAGATAATGGGCAAAACGATAATATAAGTCATGTGAATATAGTCAATAATGCACAAATAATAAAAAAATACTTAGAAGATAAATTGACGGATAGGCATATTTATAAATCGTTTGTTATCTATTTTTTGACAAAAATTATGTTAATTAAAATACATATAGAAAAGCAAAAAGACGTTGCAATGGTTTTTGAAGTAATTAATGATCGTGGAGAAAAGCTACGTTCTTATGAAGTTTTCAAGGGCACACTCTTGGGCTTACTTGACAAAGATGAAATTGATCAAAAGTATAATGAAATCTGGCAGGGGGGTGTTGAACCACTAGAATCTATTAATGAGGAGTTAGTAGATGGTTTTTTTAGAGATTATTTTCGGGCAAAGTATGTTGATACCCTTAACGATTATAGGGATTTTGATGGCGAATATCACAAAACTGTTTTTTCAAACAAATGGAACAGGGTTTTGCAATTGAAGCGTAATATTAATAATATTAAGGAATTTGTTCAGAATGATTTTGCCTATTATTCAAAATTATATTATAAATTAGTCAACCCAGATATATTCGATCACCCCTATGGAGAATACGTATTTTATAATTCCTCTCTTACAGATCAAGATAGACAACTTTTACTGATCTTGTCAGCATGTGAAGTGAATGACCCCGAAGAAGATTAAAAAATAAAAATTGTCTCCAGGCTTTTAGATCGGCATTATGTTTTATTGCAATTATTCGGATGTTACGATAGTAACTCATTTGGCAAAACAATTATCGAGATAAATAAGAGTATCCGAAATCAGGATATTGATAGCATAAAAGAAGCCTTTGATTCAATATTACTTGATGATATTAATCGGGTTAAAAATACTTCAATAACTCAACCATTTGAATACGCCTTTTTTAGAGATACAGGTAACAATCTTGGAATTAGATTTGTTAGATATTTTTTTGCTAGGATAGAAAACTATCTTTCAATAAATATTAACAATCAGGGACTCAGTGATAATCAATATTATAATTATGTACGAAATACCGGGTCGGTTAACGGATATCATATAGAGCATATTTTATCAAATAATCCTGAGAATAGAATGCTCTTTGATAATGATGAAGAAACTTTTCAGAAAGAGAGAAATCGCTTGGGTGCTTTGCTAGTACTAAAGGGCAAAGATAATATATCTTCTAGCAATGAAGTGTATAGGGACAAACTGAAGACATATAATGCATCAAATCTATGGAACAGAACTCTTATAAGGGATTTTTATCATACCAATTTAGATTTTAAGAATTTAAGAGAAAATAAAAAACTGGATTTTAGGCCTTATGACATTTTTAATGGGGAAGCTGTGGAGGGGCGACAGCAGTTACTTTTCCAGTTGGTTAAAATTATTTGGAGGTAGAGTGTTTTAGAAGGTATAAGCTAAACAATATAATCATAAAAAATAATTAAAATCAGAAAAAAGACTGGGGTGAAAAGACCATGGGGTCAGGTACCGCGGTTCTTTTTTACGAGGATTGAACTGAGCCATGCGAGCCACGTGCACAGGCACCATGGTTTTAAAAGTGTAAACCACGGTACGGTCCCCATGGCCTGGTATCAGCCCTCATGCTCCTCCGTGCTTCTATTTCAAATTCTCTTTTAATAATTTAATAGT
>JAAZKM010000123.1 GCA_012799835.1 Candidatus Methanofastidiosia archaeon | reverse complement strand
TTGCATATATGCGTGTCTCATTTTTAACAATCATATTCAATGGTGCTATGAGTATCCGCTCATTTACGCTGCTTAAAGATATGAAATGTACCCGATGGACCATTATAAATAACGGTGGTGGAATTTTAGGTATCTTTTGCACAATTATGCTATCTCTGCTGTACCATAATATTTGGGCATTGGTGATTGGTTATGTGGCAGAATCTGTATTCCGATTTGTTCTTTCATTCTGTTTGTGCTTTTACCTGCCAGGCTTGAAATTTGATAAGCGAGATACTGTATCATTAATTAAATTTTCCAAAGGCATTTTCGGCTTGCCAATTTTCTTTTTCATTTTCAGAAAAATAGATGTTTTTGTTTTGGGGAAAATAGTTTCAAGTGTTTCCCTGGGTATATACAGTATGATATCTGCTTTAGCAGAAATTCCTTCATTATTCATTAATATGGCTCTTTCGCCAATGCTGTTGCCGGTTTTTTCAAAAATAACAAATGACAAAAAACGGATAAATCGCTATTTAATAGATTTGAATACATTAATATGGGTGACTTTTCTGCCCATACTTGCGTTTCTTTGGTTTAGTGGTGATGTGATACTGTTATATGTGTATGGAAAAGAATATTCATCACAGGCATTAGTCTTTTTTATACTTTTTTTGTCGACTTTTTGTAGAATATTGAGTCTTCCCATTTCAAATCTTCATATAGCTATGGGTAAACCTGAAAATCAACGATTTTTTTTGATTGTCAGAGTCGTAATCATGCTATCTGTAATATTCCCAATGGTTAAAGCATGTGGTCCCACTGGTGCAGCAGTATCTTCACTACTTTCTAATATTGTCGCTTATTTTTTACAGTTTTTCTATATTCGTAAATTCATAGATATAAGGATTAGCCAATATCTTATAAAGATGATTAAATCCAGCATTATAATTATCCCAGTTATTCTTCCACCATTGGTCCTTATGAAATCTATTCCTGGAAATCAAATAATCAGCATGATTTCGGGTATTTGTGGAATGGTAACTTCTTATGGGCTACTATTCTGGATATTTCTAAAGAAAAGGGCGTTAAACCTACAAATGTCATTTGAGAATAAGGAAAAGGATGGAGCATGCTATGTTAAAGAAAATACTCGGAAAGCTGGGGATAAAATCGAAACCATTCATGAAGGATAATAAAAGATACAGGCATTTTGAAATAGGAGAACGGACTTATGGTGAACCGAAAGTCTTTCTTGGGAGGACACACGGGACATTACGTATCGGGAAGTATTGTTCAATAGGCCCATATGTTGAATTCCTACTCGTAGGCGATCATAGAACAGATTTCGTAACAACCTATCCTTTTTCAGTGTTCTTTAAGGAATACAAATATCTTAAGGGACCAAGGCATCGTGGTGATATTGTTATTGGAAATGATGTATGGTTGTGCTCAGGAGCTCATATTCTAGCTGGAGTAAGTGTGGGTGATGGTGCAGTGGTTGGTCTTGATTCTGTTGTTGTCAAAGATGTTCCACCTTATGCGATTGTTGGTGGAAATCCTGCAAAAATTATTCGATACCGTTTTTCACCAGAGATAATTGAAAAGTTACTATCAATTAAATGGTGGGATTGGCCAAACGAAGAAGTTTACAAAGCAATCCCTTTGTTAGCAAACGAAAATATAATGGCTTTTATTGAATATGCAATGAAACGAAGGTCATCATAACAAATTGTTATTTACTAGGGCCGCAAAATGAATCGTGTAAAAATAAAAAATAGTGATATCTCAATAACAAGGGTTGGTTTTGGGTGTTCAAATTTTGGTGGAATAGGGAGTGATCCAAAACTGGTTGGAAAAGGGAATTCTGAAGAGGAAGCTCATCGGATACTTGATGTTGCATACCAGTATGGTATAAATTATTTCGATACTGCAACTACATATGGAAACGGCAAGAGTGAGGAAATTCTTGGTAAATGGATTGAAAAAAAACGAATTCCACGTGAATCAATCGTTATTTCGTCAAAAGTAAGTCGTAAATCAGGCTTGTTTCCTTGGAACAAGAAGGGTCTTTCAAAAAAACGAATCGTTCAACAAATTAAAAAATCATTGAAGAGATTGAGAATTGACTTTCTCGATATATTTTATATTCATGCTCCTGATCCATTTACACCTGTAAATGAGGTGCTTTACGCTTTAAATGAATGTATTGGTATGGGTTTAACTAAATTAATCGGGATTTCGAATGTGAATATAGAATATCTGAATGAATCTCTGGATACAAGCAAAAAAAACGGATGGAATGGATATTCTGTTGTTCAGAATTCATATAATTATTTGCAAAGAAGTGATGAACTGGATGTAATTCCGATTTGTAGAGAAAATGATATTCTTTATATCGGGTATAGTCCTCTAGCAGGTGGAATATTGTCAGGAAAATACCAGATGGGTTGTGAGTATCCCGAAAATAGCCGATTGTCACTAAGGAAAAACCTTTACCGTTCGTATCTGACCGAGGAAAACTTTAGAAAAATAGACAAATTAAAGTCGATTGCAGATACAAGAAAACTGAACTTGCCTATACTGATGTATCAATGGCTGTATAAAAATAAAAATAT